>OMIO01000001.1 GCA_900299115.1 Methylocystaceae bacterium
CCAATAACCCCATTTAAAAAGGGTTTTAAGAAGGCCCAAAATATTACTCGAGCATCCATAGTTCTTTTCTCTTCCAATCCGCCGGTGCGCCATCTAAGGGATAAGGGCTTTAGATACGTCATAAAAGAACATTTAGGGGATGACGTCTAATTATAAAGGCCCAGCACTCTTGTGAAAGGCTTAAGGCATGTGCCTTGCCTTTGCGGAGCTAAAGACGCTGGGTCATTGGTCCATAGTCAACCACCGCGACTTTCCTGCGATCTGTTTGGAATTGCTGTTAAATTGGCAAATTATTTTCCTCTAGGAGATAGGAAGGATAAACTACAGTCTAATCAGCTTTCTTAATCATTCGTGATCATGTGGAACCTATGGAAGTCACCAATCGGTCAATAATAGCAAGGATTAGTCATGCGATAGATCAAGAGAATGAGGTCAACTATATTTATTCTTGGAGTTTAAGCAGAAATAATAATTGCGCCAGTATAAATTCAATAAGGATTTAGATTTTAATTTTATAAAGTTTTTCTAAGCGGTTTTGATCTTACTGAGATGCAATCTTGCTTCGCATTCGGCCTTAGCCTCTGCGAGACTTGAGCTATAACCTGCATTCTCCTTAACAAACTTTGACGATGTAGAGTCGTTAACGCACCAATACCAAAGGCCCGAATTTTTACCTTCAGCTACTCGGAAAGCTCGAGCAAAGGTTTCATCAAGGGCGTTTGTGAGGCTCCAGTCTGCAAAATTAGAGTCAATTGTTCCATTAATTTTCTTAAATTGAGTAAGACGCCACTTTTTATTCGGCACGCAATTCTCCAAAACAAAGCTGCAATTTAATTCAATAAATGAAACTCTGTTGATGGATACCCAGGATAGTCTGAGGATCGCCAGTTATCATTAAAATATCGCCAGGGCAGATCCATACAGTTTTATGACGTTGACGCCAGCTATATTTGGCTTGATCAAGCCCTTATAGCGCGCTCATAGGGCGTTATTCATAAAAACTTGAATACAATTAATCAGTTATCAGGCTCATCAATGGTCTAGAGGGCCGCTCCTAATAAGCTGTTAAACGTTCCAGGGCGGCGTCTTAAGCCAGAGTTTCGAGCTGCGGAAGGTGCTCTTTGCGACCTAATAAATAATAAGACCGTGTCATTCCCTTGCCTTTTAAGTCAATCTCGCCGCCGTCAAAGAAGACGAAGTCATCTGCAAGACGTACTTTAATCGCCTCTGAAACATGAATTCGATCAGGAGACGATGTTGTTTCAAAACGACTGGCGATATTCACCACGTCACCCCATAAATCATAAGAAAATTTCTTTTTTCCAACAACGCCAGCAGCCACGGTCCCCGTATGAATTCCCATCCGCATGCGCACGTTAACCGGGAAATTACGTGAGAAATTTTCAACGGCTTTCATCGCATCAAGGGCAAAGTTCGCAATATGTTGACAGTGAAGATTATCGCGATTTGGAACGCCGCCCACCACCATGTAGCAATCACCAATCGTTTTGATTTTCTCAACGCTATGCTTTTCTGCAAGTTCATCTAATTCGCCAAAGATTTCGCTTAGCATTTGAACAGTTTTATGGGGACCAAGGTTTGCTGATAATTCAGTAAAGCCAACGATATCAGAGAAAGCGACGGTTACTTCAGGAAAGATCTCAGCAATTGTTTCTTCGCCTTCTCTAAGGCGATCGGCAATGGCGGCTGGTAGAATATTATGAAGTAATTTTTCTGATCGATTGCGTTCATTATCCAATTCAATGAGCGCTTTTTGTGATAGGTCTATTTTTTCTTCTAATTTTATAAAAGCAGATCTTAAATTATCCGCCATAATATCAATTGAATTTGAAAGTTGAGATAATTCATCTTCGCCAGAAATATGTGTTCTAACAGATAGATCTCCTGCGCTTATTTTTTCAACGGAATTGAGGAGATATGTGGCGCGTTTGGCAAGTCGGAATGTAAGAAATAGAAGTGCTGCTAAAATCATGCCGCTGAGCGCTACCGCCGTGGAGAGATTTATGAATAAAAGACTGTTTGCATAGGCTTCTTTTTTGCTAATTTCTGTTGAAAAACGTTTTTTTACGAGATCGTTAAATTCTTTGACAAGCAGACTAATATCGCCATTAATCTTATTATACTCTTCGCCGTAGATTAATCTTTCCGCCATCCCTCGATCAGGCTTGCCCTTTCGAGTGAATGTCCCTGTACCGTCATCATATTCGCCATTAACGGCATGCATGGCGATTTTTTCCATGACACAGGATCTAGCGATTTGAATGCGCGCGTCTTTTAATTTGCTGTATTCTTCTGTCGTAATATTTAGTTTTAAAAATCGATCTTCAATTGATTTTCCAGCTTTGCTGGTATTTAAAGTAAAAGGAATAAATCCTCCAGCGACAAGATCCCAATATCCCAGATCATAAGCAGCCGGTGTCTCTATTTTTCCATCCAATATTCCTTCAACAGCACTATAATAAGTTAGGCGTGTTGAGTCTTTTGTTGCAACATATCCTCTAGAAAAACGCGTGAGCCATTGAGAAGAAAAGACAAGTTCTTGAGCGAGTTCAAAAGACTCGTGCATTTTCTTTTGGGACTCGCCAATATCTTTTTCGACAATTTCTAAAATAAAACCAAGCGTCGTATTAACGCCAGCGAATAAAACAAGGCTTGAGAAAAATATGATCAAAAAAGTTTTAATTTTCATTTTTTCAAATTCTCTCAAGCTAAAGCTGGGGTTATTTATGAGTGCAATAATTTCTCTCTCTAGGCCACTGGGGCCGCTCTGTTAAGCGCTAGAGATTTATCCTAGCAGGCCGCCGGATTGAGCGCCTTATTTGTTGATATTCAAAAATGTCTCTCTCGTCGCTAATTCCTTCTATAAGCGTCCTTATCTTCTTACTAGACTGATCTTTGGGCCAAAGACACCTCATGCGTCAGCCTTTCTTATATCGAAAAGGGCTAGGCTTCTCGTGGCATGAAACAATTGGAAGGGCTATTTGGAGCCAAGCGGATGAGATCATTTTTCCGTCAAATCGCCAAAGAATGATCACTCCTGATCCTTCTCGAGAATACAGACTATTTGTTTTTTAAGTGAAGTTGATGATTGCCGCGTGCACTGATTTTTTGATGAATTATCTAAGCATTTCTGTATATGGCGCTCAATCTTTTTTCTCGATTTCCTTTGCAGTTTCAGACTGATACGAGTAGAAATAGTCTCTTGCCCTTTAAGAGCGTTGTAAGCGAGGACGTATAGACAAAGCGAACCAAGCTCGTTTTGACTCAGTAATTTTTGATAAGATGTGGGAAGGAATTAGAATGACGCAGCGGCCTAATGAGATCATGAAGACCCCGCGCCGAGATGATCTTCATCTTACGCGGATTTCGAATGCCTCTGGTCTGTCGGTCAGCGTTCTCCCAAACAGCGCAATTTTTGCGATTGAGCATTCGAAAGA
>OMIO01000002.1 GCA_900299115.1 Methylocystaceae bacterium
AGTAAATATAATATCACCATAAATTATTTCGGACTTACTTTCGACAGACACCGTCTCCGCCAAAATACTTAGCTTAATCCCTCAATTTCTAAACCTTAATTAATTAAAATGACTTAACGTTAAAATTTACGGCCCAGTATTCGTCCTCTTGGGACTTCCCTACCAACTCGCCCAAAGCTTCAAGCGCTCTCTCTGGCTAGAGACCGCAATAAACAATCCAAAATCTCGTAGTGACAAGCTGACTTTAATTGCTTGCTGACACTGCTAAGAGAATATCAAATAACCTTAAAAGCCGAACGCATTTTATCTCGAGACATCAGATAATAAAAATAATACGACAAATCTCTTAGCCCCTTTATCGCATTATCAATGGACGAGTAATGGTTAAAATTAAAACACACGAAATATGCCTCATTATTCTTGTATTCAATCTCAGTGGCTGCGCAGTTAATTACCATTTTCATCCCAAAGGTTCCTGTCAAACTCCGGGCGTATCACCGTTAGCGGGAAATTGTCCTGCGCCAGAAGATATAAAAAACAGCACAGAACAGACAAACAGCAAGGCGCAAAAATAAAATTATCACTAAGGGAAAAAATGAAAGCTTTGACCGTATTACTCCTTTTCTGCACGCTCATCTTTCCTTGTAGAGCTGATGATTTTGAGTCGGCAGAAACAGTGATTTCTTCTGTGGTTCGCCGCGAGGGTTACAAATGCGATAAACCGATAAAAGCAACAAAGGACTTGCCTGACTCTCTCCCCGATGAAATGGCCTGGTTTCTAAAATGCAATAATGCGACATATAAAGTGCGTCTCTTTCCCCATTATTTGTCGGAAGTAGAAGTTTTAGACATTACAAAATGAAAGTTTTATTTTTTAGCGCCAAAGATAATTAAATAATCAATTTTAATCACTGCTCAGTAGATATAAATAAATCCAAACAAAACTGCTGAAACCAGTGGCGCACTCCTAAACGGATTCCTCCAAAGCCTGTATAAGAAAATTTTGATCAAGTCCGAAATCACGATATCCCTCACGGATGATTGCAAGATATTCTTGAGATGGCGGCGCGTAGAATGCCGCGTTCATCCTGTAAGTTAAAGCTGAAATCTCTTTTTCTTGGCCCCTCAAGGCTAACCGCAAAGAAACGAATTCTTTTCGATAAAGACCTTGGTTAATTTCCTCATAATCATCCAAGATCTCTTCGCAAGACGTCGTTATGCGCCAAAGACCTCCTACAACACTACGACACTCATAGGGCTCTATATCTGCATAACCTCGAAATATGAGCCGCATAGAAGCAATGCTGACAGGGCAAACGGGTTCAGCACTCGGACAACGCTTACGCATCAGAGCCCAACACAAATTACTGCCATAACTCAAATAATACATCCCGAATACAAGCTCCTGAGAGCCCTAGTACATTATAATCTTAGTGATAGGGTTATTTTTCTCTAGCTCAAATCATAACACCCAAAGCAACATTGAGTTCAAGTGAGTATTGAGTGCTAGAGAAATAAATTGAAAAGAAACCAATCAAGAAAATAGTCGCGCACAGGCTGGCGGAGATAAATCTGTTTTTGGCGAAGTTTGACGTGTCCTATAATGAGCTAAGACATATTTCCTCATTGTCACGCAATGGTTTCTTAAAAAAAAACCATTCCCAAGGAGATGTGACAGTGAGGGTCGGCTGGATCTCGGAAACACAGCCGACCCTTACTTTTGTAATCTCTTAACGCTTTGCCCCGCTCCATTAATCCCAGTATTGGTCCGTTAATTTTTAAAATGCATTATTAATTGATTTCAGTTAAAAACCTCTATTCACGTCGTGAGCGTGATGATAATTGGAGGTTTAAATGGGTCGCACAGCAAAAAAATCAGCAAGAAAAAAGGCGCCGCCTAAAAAAACTACCGCCTCACGCTCGGTAAAAAAGAGCGCTCCGCGTAAAACAAAAACCAAGTCTTCAGTAAACCCAAAGATCCACAGCCAACTTCTTGCGGCTGAAAAAGCGCTCCTGGCGGCATATAAGAAGATGGAAGCAGCTCACAAGACTTATGTCAAAGCAGAGACGCTTTTTCTCAAGATTGATGCAAAGGTATCGGCGCTTGAGGCTAAGGCCTCGCTAAAATCTTCATAAATATATTTTTAAGAATGGGGTTTCTCTTAAATGAATGACGCCCCATTCTGATCTTATTGAGATCGATTAATGAAAGACACTACGCATGCACCTCTATAACGCCTCGTCATCCTATTATTCCATGATCGCCAGACTGGCCTTAAACGAGGCGGGCGTAGCATTTAACGACCGAAGGCTCGATATCCATTTCAAAAAAGAACAGCTTTCAACCTGGTATCGGATGCTCAACCCAAAAATGACCGTGCCCAGTTTAGTTGACGGCTCGACTGTTTACAGAGATTCTCACGATATTCTTGACTATGCGAAAAGCCGGGCGTCGCGTGATTGGCTTGACTCAGAGAGTTCTTTTAAAAATATCATAAGCACATTAGAAAATGAATTTTATGCTATTCAAATTGAGAAAATAACTTTTTCAAAAGCCATGCTGAGCATTCCACCCCTTCATTATGTTTTTCCACATCTTCTTGAAAAGATCATCAAACAACTTGAAAGAGAACTCGCCACCTCAACCGACCCAAACGCAATTACTGAAAAAATAAAGATAAATCAGGCCCGGATCGACTTTTTTACCAAAGGAGATCTTCGAGAAAAATTCAATCATGAACTTCACTCGGTACTCAATTTTCTTTCCCATCTGCCAAATCCCGGACCCTTGATCATGGGAGAGAAAATAAGCTCTATCGACTGTCTCTTATACACATCTGACGCTGCCGACGAAGGCTTAGGTGTAGATCTCGGTGGTCGCCGTATCATTAAAA
>OMIO01000003.1 GCA_900299115.1 Methylocystaceae bacterium
TCTCAGGGATCTAATGCAACGGACCCAGCACGGTTAATTGTTTGTTAATTGCGCGCTGGAAATATTTCGAGGTCTTTCATCGTCAATATTCTTTTTAATTCATTAGATCCAATGCTTGTGGCTGTTGGCGGGAACTCAACTCTTTTTTTGTTTCTCCTCGCTTATATAGAGCTAGGTTGCTTTCAATTTCAGCTAAAAGCGCAGAGATTTACTCAAAACTATTTATATTTTGGTATCTCTAGATTGCCCCATAAGCCAATTAACTGATCCTTAAAACTAGCTTGTTAGTTAAAGAAGATGGCTGAAACATCAAAAACTTCTGCATCTAAGGGCGCCAAGTCTGGCGCATCGCTGCCAGGCGTTGATTTTGACAATCTTCGTGTTGGTATGTGTAAATTTCCTCTTGGCGGCATTGATGATACGCCGGATAGGTTCTGCGGGGAACCTGCTATAGAGGGCAGTCCATACTGCACTGAGTGTGCAAAAAAAGCCTACAGCCGACCTGAGCGGCGCAGATAACGAGGCTTACCCCTGGCTGGTTTTTTTAATAAGTTTTTTTTCAATTATGCGACTGCGGTTTTTTCATCTTTGACGCTCAGAACCATAGCTATATGCATTCTAGGCTGAGATTATTAAAAGCATATCTACAAGCTCAAAGCATTCATTTACTCCAAGAACATCTGCTCAACTTCACACGCTAATGATTGACTCTCTCGGTATTAACCTGCTGAGGCTCGTTTTTTCCAATCAACCTCGGAAGCATCAAAAAGATCTGAAATACAATGGTCTTCTTTGATTTGAACGCAGTTAGTATAGCCTCCCAGCAATAGCTGGTGTAAAAGGGCTAAATCAAACGTTTGGCCTTTATCGGCTTGACGCCTTCGGCGATACAGTAGAATTGTTAGCGGTTTGCTAGCGATAAATTATATTGATTGTAAATAACGGCTCCGTAGCTCAGCTGGATAGAGCAACTGCCTTCGAAGCAGTGGGTCGGAGGTTCGAATCCTTCCGGGGTCGCCAAATTTCTGTCCAGAACCTAGGGACCAAAGTCGTGTTGGTTAAATTTCTCCTCGCTGCGTCCCTAATCCTGCTTCCACCACATTCCGCTAAAGCAGAAGATTTACTGGATTTTTTGTTTGGCTCTGGCGCTACTCAGAAATCTGCGCCCCCCGCTAATCGTCAAATGGAGCGTATAGAGGGGACCGGTGAGGAAGCGGAGGGCCCTGTCGAGGGAAATCCTTCTCCAAGTGGTTACTGTGTACGTATATGCGACGGATATTTTTTCCCACTCATCAAATCATCGCGAGCCTCAAAACAGGAATCATGTGAATTTGCCTGCCCATCTTCTGCGGTGGAAATCTATGACGGGGGCAGTATTCAATATGCCAGAAATCACGCCGGGCAGCGATACAGCGCTCAACCTTTCGCATTTGCATTTCGAACTAAAACAGTTGCGAATTGTAGTTGTAACAACCCTCAGTCAGCGCAATCAGACTCGGTAAAACTTTCTCGTAATGATCCAACCTTGGCGTCAGGAGATATTGTCATAGAGGATAATGGAGCCTTTGTTTATGATGGGGCAGGGTTTGTGCCTATTGAACGGGCTAAGGGCGTATCTAACCAGACACGACAACGAATTTTATCTATGATTAAAGGCAATGGCGATAAAACGAGTGGACAGGCAGAAAGTGATTTACCCCCACTCCAGTCGCCAGCGCCCCGTAACTAGCGGCAAAGATCTCAACTTTACCCAACAGACTTTACTTTTAAGCACGAAAGGCTTAACTCGCGACTAGCGAATTTATGACAGTTTTATGACGAGCGCATGAAGCGGAGGCGGGCATGTTGTCTTGGTTTCAAGCTCTAATGCCAAAAGAACAACGTTTTTATGATCTATTTGAGAATCATGCAGAAACCATTGTCGCTGCGGCGCACGCGCTGAGAAAATTACTTGATGGCGGCGACGCTCTCGACAACTATGTTCGAGAAATAAAATTCCAAGAAAACAAAGCAGATAATCTCACCGCTGATACTCTTTTAGCTGTAAGGCGAACTTTCATAACGCCTTTTGACCGTAGTGACATACGTGATCTCATCACGGCTATGGACGACACAATTGATCAAATGCATCAAACGGCTAAAGCTACAGTTCTATATGAGGTTAAAGAATTTGACCCTGCAATGCAGCGATTAGGCGATATCGTTATTCGCGCAGCAGAAATAACGCAGTTATCTTTACCTCTTTTAAGATCGATGGCAGCGAATTCATCAAAGCTAAATGATTATGCCCAAGAGATATCTCTTATAGAAAATGAGTCAGATGCCATTCATGACCAGGGACTGAAAGAACTATTTTTGCGATATCGTCATGATGAACCAATGTCTTTTATTGTCGGTGCTGAAATCTATGGTCATTTGGAAAAGATTGTGGATGGATTTGAAGATGTAGCAAATCGTGTGACGGGCATCGTCATAGAGCATGTTTGAGGTAATTAGTGATGTCTAAAGCTGACATCTACTTATATATTTTAATTGCAATTGCTCTATCTTTTGATTTTCTCAATGGTTTGCACGACGCAGCAAATTCCATAGCCACCATCGTATCAACACGGGTTCTACGGCCTCAGTATGCTGTATTTTGGGCAGCATTTTTTAATTTTATCGCATTTTTGTTTTTTGGTTTGCATGTTGCTCAAACAGTGGGCTCTGGCATCATCTCTCCTGATCTCGTTGACGATAATATTATTTTTGGCGCATTGATGGGCGCAATCTGCTGGAACTTAATAACATGGGCGCTTGGTATTCCTTCATCTAGTTCCCATGCCCTAGTAGGGGGGTTAATTGGAGCGGGCGGAGCCAAAGCCGGCTCAAGTGCAATCGTCTGGAGCGGTCTATTAAAAACAGCATCAGCTATTGCTCTCTCTCCCGCACTTGGTTTTATTCTTGCTTTACTGCTTATCTTGATTGTTTCTTGGATATGCGTACGCAAGTCGCCCTTGGCCGTTGATCGATTTTTTAGAACTATGCAATTTGTATCAGCCTCTCTTTATTCGCTCGGCCATGGAGGCAATGATGCACAAAAAACTATGGGTATTATAGCAGTCTTACTCTTTGCCCATGGCGGACATAATGGTCAGTTTAATGTCCCTTTCTGGGTTGTTATTAGTTGCCAAACAGCAATGGGCTTAGGCACGCTTTTTGGCGGTTGGCGTATTGTCCATACCATGGGCTCAAAAATTACTCGTTTAACTCCAATGCAAGGATTTTGCGCAGAAACTGGTGGAGCAATTACACTTTTTCTAGCTACGGCTTTGGGGGTGCCGGTATCAACCACCCATACAATTACAGGCGCAATTATTGGGGTTGGAGCTGCAAAACGAGTTACAGCTGTGAGATGGAATATAGCTAAGGATATTGTAATTGCATGGGTTATCACAATGCCCATGGCAGCTTTTATATCAGGATTTTTTTATAGTTTATTGAGTGTTTTTCAGTGAAAACAATTAAAGAAAAAAAACACTCTGATAAAAAAAACATGCGCATGCAATATGCTGCTTTGCCATGGCGGATAAATAAACATGAGGGTGTTGAAATACTGCTGGCTACTTCGCGAGAAACACGCCGATGGGTGATCCCTAAGGGGTGGCCAATGAAAGGACGAAAACCTCATATAACAGCAGCATTAGAAGCAATGCAGGAGGCTGGACTACACGGAAAAATAGATAGAAAGAAAATTGGAGAATATACCTACAATAAGCGATTAAAAAATGATTTGGTTGTTTTATGTCTAGTTGATGTTTATCCGTTGCAAGTATTACGCCAAAGAAACAAATGGCGCGAGCAAAATCAAAGAATTATTCATTGGTTTCCATTTAAGATTGCAGCATCTCAAGTAGATGAAATTGAATTGCGTGATCTAATTCTTGTTTTTGGCGCAACGAAATCACTCAAAGAGACAAATAATTAAGCCCCAAGCGTAGATCTTCTTTCAAATCATCAACATCTTCTAAACCAATCGAGAATCTAACTGCCGGCCCAACAGTCCGCCATTGGGTTGCAGTGCGATAAGATTGACAATCAAAAGGCAAAACGAGACTTTCGAATCCACCCCATGAAAAACCAATGCCAAAGAGTTGTAGACTGTCTATAAAAGCGTCTAAGGATTTTTTTTCTACAGGTTTAAATATAACTGAAAAGACGCCAGAGGACCCTAAATAGTCTCGTTTCCATAAATCATGCCCCGGATGGTCGGGAAGCGCAGGGTGCAATACTTGAGCGACTTCATTTTGTTTTTTAAACCATCGCGCTATTTCAATACCAGCCTTTTCCTGCGTCCTTAGGCGTAAAGCCATTGTGCGCAACCCTCTTAATGCAAGAGAAGCATCATCTGGAGAGGCGCCTATAGCAAAAGAATTAAAAGTAGAACGCAGGCGTTTTGACCATTTTTGATTGGCTGAAACTAAGCCAATCAAAATATCTGAATGACCAGACAAATATTTAGTTCCAGCCTCAATCGCAATATCTGCGCCTCTATCATGCGGCGGATAGAATAAAGGCGTGGCCCAAGTATTATCAAGTATCACACATATATCATGGTTACGAGCAACCTCGGATATTTCAGGCACATCCTGAATTTCCATACTTTGGGAACCGGGCGACTCTACGAGGATGGCTGTTGTCTCTGGACGAATTATATCTGCAATATTTTTACCCATCAGCGGATCGTAATATTCAACGCTAACGCCAAATTTTTTGAGAATTGTGTCACAGAATGAGCGCGTAGGTTGATAGACTGAGTCGGTAACGAGTATATGCGCGCCCGCTCTCGTTGCAGTTAATAAAGCTAAATCAATAGCAGCAAGTCCTGAGGGCACTAGAACTGTGTCATGGGCGTTGGATAATTTCGTCCAGGCTTCTTCCAATGCCCGCGTCGTTGGCGTACCTTTGGTGCCATATGTGTAGGCTTGATCTAATGTCTCAAGTTTTTCTACAGTAGGAAATAAAACAGTAGATCCCCTATAGGTAGGGGTATTAATGAATCCAAAATGTTTAAATGGATCACGGCCAAGTTGCGTAACCCGAGTAGAGATATTCCATTCTCGATTTTTATTTTTATTGTCTTCAGACATTAAATCTTCTCAATATTGTATAATTGAACAAGGCCGCGTCTCTTTAAGACTTTCATTAAAAAGCGTAAGAGCTGAAACTGCATCAAGAATAAGTTCTACTTTAATAGGGATTAGCCTCGTTCATTTGCTGTGAATTTAGATGGCTCTGCGCCCGCAACCACCATTCCTTCAATGCCGGGATAGTTGGTGAAATATCCTCAGACAAGGCCCCTGAAAACTGACGCCATTCATCTTTATAATGTGGTGAAACGGCAGTCACGACTGGTATGCGGGCTAACATAGCGGACCTGAAAGCATCACATAATCCATAACCAGAAGCTTCTTGTTTTGAGAATTTACTAATAAATATCACGCCTGCGCCAGATTGTGCAGATTTTTCAATAGCGCCGCAAGCTAACGCCAATTCTGAGGTATCTAAATTACACGCGACGGAACCTGGTCCTAAATCTTGTGACAGGGCGTAGGTATGAGAAGAATTAATGTCACGGAGAATAATTTTAGGTTTAAGCGCGCCCTTATATTCACGATCTTGGGTCACGCCAGAAACTAAAATTGATTCCCTAGAGAGAAGACGCGCGAATTGCCGCATTAAATCCTGCACATCTACTTCATGCTCGCTCGGAAGAGCGGCGATTGGAACAGGATATGCTAAAGGAAACACCTAATAATCCCTATATATTCACTTAAATATTACAATCCTACAAAGAGATTATCATAGCTTTTCGCTATGACAAGCTAGAACAATTTAAGCTAGTGCTTAATTGTCTTATTAAGGAAGTTTCACCCAGAATATTTTTTCTGTACGAATTTTTTCTATTTTATTTAAAACTCAAAAAACATGCATATTATGGATGCAAAAATTAATTATAAGCTTTTTTTAGGGATTTATTATTTTGACTTGAACTAATTTTATGTCCAGATTTTGATTTTACTAAAATAGAGGCTTTGCCATTTGGTGTATTAAAATATAA
>OMIO01000004.1 GCA_900299115.1 Methylocystaceae bacterium
AATATCAATAATTCCTACATCGATTGGCGTGCTCATCAATGTGGCATAATTGACGAGGCCAATGTTTTTGCGGATTGCAAGCAATTCCTGCTCGCTCAAATTAGCAACGGCGTAAATCGGGTTTATTTGCAAAATTTCAGCTAAAACTGAACGTTGTCCTGCGCCGCCGACCATCGCCCCAGGGTAGAGATAGGTGTTGCTCATGAGGCCGTCAAAGGGCGCTCGAACTTCTGTATAACTCAGATTGAGCTTGGCGATCTCTTCCTGCGCGCGTAAGCCGGCGATATTTGCTTCTGCTTTCTTAGACTCAAAAATCCATTTATCTACCCATACCTGTGAAGAGGCGCCCAGTTCTCGTAATGAAGCATAGCGATTTGCCTCTATGCGCGCCAAGTCTAGCGCAGCTTGTTCAGCTTGAATTTGGGCTTGGGTTTGAGCAAGTTGCGCCTTGTATTGTTCTTGCTGAATGGTGAACAGTAGATCGCCCTTTTTAACAATCTGTCCGTCCTTGAAATGAACCTGTTGTAGATAGCCCTCAACTCTTGCGACGAGGTCGACATGATTCGGTGACTGAGCATTGCCAGTTAATTCGACATATTCTTCAACTTTTTGTTTTTTTGGTAATGCAACTAAGATCGTGGGGGCGTCTGGCGTATCTAGTTTTGTAGAACCTCCTTGTGGGAGTTTTTTATCATCTACGGTTCCTGCAACATGAAGTTTTTTCTCGATCCGAGCCGGATGACGTAGATCGGTAGTGAGGGCGTTCGCGTCCAGTGAGATTAGCCAAAGCATGGCGCTAAGAGGCTTACATAGCCGTAAAGCATATGTTGTTTTCATCTATCTCTTAGCCCCTAAACACGACACTTCATCCATGCGCATATGCGCGATTGACCTATTTTAGATTTACCAATCTGGCCAACGAATTAAAGGCCCAACGTTTTCTGGCGCGGGCAGTTGATCTAGGTCCTGTTCCGGCCGAGATCCTTCAGGCCCCATAATATCGCCCCAGTCTGTTCGCGCTCTCATTTCCGCAGCGACAGTCTCTGGTATGAAAGGTTTGCCTTCTCGAATTTGCCAACCACCGCCGAGCGAGCGATAAATCATGACGAGACCTTTTGCGACATTGCCAGCCGCAGTCGCTTGGCTTGTTTCAGTATTATAAACATATTGCTGAGCATTCAGCATGGTGGTGAAGTCTCGCGATCCAAGCTGATATTCGATCAATCCAATCTTGACAGCTTCTTGGGCTTCGACAACGCCTTTCTTTAAAAAGGCTGACTCAGTTTGCGATAATTTATAAGTATAAATGCCATTTTCTACTTCTTGCTGCGCCTTCAAAACTGCGTTTTGATAATCAATGAGATATTGCTGGAGCCGTGCATCCTGTAGTCGGACATTATTTGTGATCTGGCCATAATTGAGCACATTCCATTTAAAGGAAGGCCCGGCGGCAAAAGCGCGCCCTACAGGCGATACGACTTCTCCCAGATAATGCCCATAAGTATCGCTAGCGAGACCGCCAAAGTTACCTGTAATGCTGATCGCTGGTAGAAGTTCAGCTTTCGCAACGCCAATTTGCGCGCTTTGCGCCATGGCGCGCAATTCTGCAGCGCGGATATCGGGTCGACGTCGTAATAGATCTGCTGGTAGGCCTAATGAAATTTTTCCCCAAGGCTGTGGAATTTTTGCTGTCGAGCGGGCAAGAAGAAATCCGAGCGATTGCGGCGGCATGCCCAAAAGAACTCTTAATGCGTTTAATCCAGTGTTTAATTGGATCTGTAGGCGTGGGACTGAGGCCTCGGTTGTTGCTAGAATATTTTCTGCCTGATGGACATCAAGCTGGGACTCAGCCCCGCCTTCATATCGTAATCGTGCAATTCGAGCGACAGCGCGTTGGCGCGTAACATTCGCCTGTGCAATCGCAATCTGTTTTTCTAGAACGCGGATCCCGATATAGGTCGTGGCGACATCGCCAAGTAAAGTGACTAGAACATCATCATAAGACGCGATAGTAGAGAGATAGGCGGCGTCTTTGGATTCTACGCCACGTCTAAATTTACCCCAGATATCAATTTCCCATGCCGCCTGAATGCTGAGCGCATCAAGCCAGAAGGTATTCAATGCATTTGATGCCCCTCCAGCTCCTAATGGTATGGCCTTACTCATACGTTCATTATGAATGAAGCCCTTCCCTTGCTGTGTCTGCGGGAAGAGTTGTCCTATGCTTACGCCCAATTCCGCTCGAGCTTGAAGAACGCGCGCGCCAGCGCTCATTAGAGTAAGATTTTGCTCGTTAGCAATTTCAATAAGTCTGTTTAAAACGGGGTCGTGAAAGACATGCCACCAGGTGCGATGATCTGTTGGCTGCTTGCTAGATCTCTCGTTCCAGCCCAGCCAGTTGTTGGCGACAGGCGCTTGGGGCGCTTGGTAATCCGGCCCAATCATGAAGCATCCAGGCAACATGAAGACGCTGCAGAGCGCTATAAGAAATAACAGCCGGAAAGACCAATGCCTCGCGCTTAGGTTCATGGTGAAAAGCGCGCCGTAAGCTTTGGAGGCCGCACATGAA
>OMIO01000005.1 GCA_900299115.1 Methylocystaceae bacterium
AATTGTAGCTGAGGGCAAAACAATTGAGCTCATTATCTATAGAATTTGATAAAAAAAAGGACAAATTAAAAGAATTATCGATAGGTTTTGACTATCCTTCAGAGCTTGTTGAATTGATAGATGAAAAAAAGATATTTGAATATCTAGGCTATCAATTTACTTCAGAGGGTACGGCCTTGCGTGATGGAAGAGTCTTCATCTATTATGATCCGGCAATGACTGATGCGCGAATGGCGTGCTGCCTAGCTCATGAATTACAACATCAAAGATATTTTGCTGTTCAAGAATATTTTAATTTAGAACCAATTGATGGCTTTTTGCATAAGCGTTTTGCTAGATTTTCTCCACTTCTCTTATCGAATGAGCGAGGGATTTCAGCTTACTCAGAAGAGCACTGGTGCGCATGGCAAGGCGTTTCTTTGCCAGTTTTGTTTTCTGATGAATTCTCTATAGGAAAAAGTGAGCCGATAAACGAAACAATCGCAGAGGTTGCTAAGGCTTACTATAATTGGGATGGGAAAATAGATTGGATACCCCAGATTTGGCGGGATTTGTATGCGTCCATTAACGACGAGTATAAAAATTTAAAATTGAAAGAGGGTAGTTTAATAACACCATAGATAGCTATCGCGAATTTATCATGAAATTGGGTAATACAAAAATATCTAGAAAACATTTATATGAATATATATTAAGCGATTGAATTAGCATGCAATCTTTTTATTTTCATCTCTTGTCTCTGATTCAAATTCAGCTAAGTCCAGAGCAATAAAGACTGAATCTTTGAATTCAGAAAAATTAAAAGGTTTAAACAAGAATTCTGTTACGCCAGAAGCAATTGCTTTGCTCCAGTATGACTCAGAAAGGTTTCCAGTATTCAAAATAAATGGAACTTCAGAAATTTTAGGATTGGCGCGGACTTCTTCTAGAAATTCATGGCCCGTTAATAAGGGCATATCCCAATCGCTTACAATTAGATTGGGTTTGTTTCCGCTCAGCCAATCCAGTGCGTCGCATGCATTTGAAAACATGTTAACGTGATCAAAGCCTATTTTTTTCAGCATCAAGCCGACTGTCTGAAGATAGACTAGATCGTCATCAACAACTACTACGGAGTTCAATTTTCTATCTCTCATTTTGGTCCCCATCGCTTTGATGAAGCGATGAAGCCAGATCCTGAAAAAATCTTCAAGCAAAGGATTATAACAGAACAACCAAGTTATTTCTGAGATAGAGAAATATTGGCTAAAATTTTATGTAAATTTGGAATCTGCTGAATTTTAAAGGAATTCAGGCCCGGCAACAGGGTTAAAATTAAATTAACATTCGAGATTGGTAGTATGATTGATAAAATATTCCGCATTTGAGCGCGAGAGATCACGCTCTAAAAGTACTAGCCGGTGAATTCGAAAAGTGAATAAGGGTAGTCGAGCATAATTTAATATGTTCAAATATTTTTATTCATCTCAATATTAAGAGCAAAGATCATAAGAATATTATTTAAGCGAGTATTTTTCTTGACAATCCGACGGTCAAGGGTGCTTGAGCCGTCGGATCATCTTAGCAAACTGAATCTATCCCATGAAATTTGGCGTATTTAGCGCCTTTTGCGAAGCAGCTGAAGAAATCATCGCAGAGGAAGCCTCTTTTAATGCACGCATTACCTCAGCCATGGCAGCTCGGTTGGTGATCGATTCATATTGATATCCACACTCAATCATTACCTGCCGTGTGGGTTCACGCATTTTCGCAAGATAGCGTCGCGCCATAGTAGGGAACATATGATGCTCGATCTGGCTATTAAGGCCGCCCGCTAACCAGTCAAAAAAAACAGAAGTAGGGGTATTGCGTGTTGATCGGGCCTGGCGGTCATAGAAACCTTCTGCATTCGTGGCGTCATAAACTTCCATACCGGTGTGGCTGAGAACAAATACACAGGCGAGGATAAGCCCTCCAATACATTGGGCGATCAGGAACCATGCCCATCCAGTCCATGCGGCGCCTGGCGTTAAATAGCCTGCGATCGTTAGGCCTAGGATCCAGTGACTAATGCACAAGGCTCCTTCCAGATTTTTGCCATTACGAAACGCAACCTCAATACTCTGCCAGCTCCAGTTGAAACGAGCTATGGAAAGCATTGGAAAGAATAGTAGGGTCTGGATACGCGCCAGCAATAGCGCGATACTTTTTCCTGTAGATGAGTCTGATTTTAAATTGAAGTCTGCGAGCGCTTTGTCCCAGACTATGAAGGGACGCGCGTCGATGTCGCCATCAATTGGCGTAAGGACACCATCTGTATCGGTTTTACAAGCATTTGGAAAAGCATGATGCAATTCATGCTTCTCAACCCACCAGGTTGGACCGAAGCCCTGCATGATCTCAACAAGCATGAACATGAATTGGGCGTATTTTCCCTTACGGGATCCCCACTGTTCGTGAGCAATATCATGTGAGAGATAGGCTGTACGAGGAAAATGGATTCCAAGTATGAACATACCAATAAAAGCGCTCACCCCTCCTTGCGTGAGAAGGAGGAAAGCAATGACGGGCGCAAGCAAGAGTTCCGAAATACGAAAAATTTGCTCCCAGAGGGTGATTTCAAAATAGCCTTTTTCACGAGCGACGACTTTTAATTCACCCATGCGACGGGCTAAGGCTTTTGCGTCTGGAGCGCGTAAAGGCGGGCAGTGAATGTTATTTTCTACAGCGACAGTTGTCACGCTTTCCTCCCCGAATGCCTCGAAAGGCGTGTATACTTTATTATTTTATTTGCGATTTACCCTTGCGTTTAGGGCCAAGTCAAACGCTTCAGGCTGGGAGCGTTTTGGGTGCGGCGCAAAATGGTTCTCCAAGCGAAGGAACTTGAGTGAGTATGCTTGGGATTATCATCCGTGAAACAGACAAACCCTCACTTTTACAGGGTTGTTTCTGGATCTATTGACTGAGGCATATTTCTCGTTTGAGACGCAGGGTAAAATAATATGCCTTTAAATTACTGAAATAATTGAATTATAGTTGTTTTCAATAAACAAGGTTCTCAGCACTCTAGGGAAATCTGACGTGTTTTAGGTCTAGAAATAAACACGTAGAGCTGAGTAGTCGGCCGATTTACCTCGATCTGATTAATAATGCGGCAAATATTGATGGGGATTAAAATTAAGACATCTCGGAGGCCGGCTCGCCTTGTTGGTGGTGAGGGGCCGAATTTTAGCTGGGCGTTATTTATGTGTTTGGCGTATTTCGACGATAGGAATTCATGAAATTCGCTACGTCGTTCCTTACAAGCCTTCGGCTGTTGATAGGGCGCTCTGTTCTCTAATGTATGAGAGATGACTTCTAACCAAATACATAGATTATTCATCTATGCGCGGACGACACACAATCGAATTCAGCGTCAATGATGAGAAGCAAATATTAGTTTATGCAATTATTATCTCTGGCTAGAGTTGTTACTAACTAGCAAATAATAATTACGAAATTGGATTTAATTTTTTGTTGGGCATGAATAAAAACTCTATAACTCAATCAAGTGAGATAATGGGCGAAAATGAATAAAAATAATTGCCAATTGCCTGATTTACGTCAGGGAAATCTGACGTGTTTTAGGTCTAGAAATAAACACGTAGAGCTGAGTAGTCGGCCGATTTACCCCGATCTGATTAATAATGCGGCAAATATTGATGGGGATTAAAATTAAGACATCTCGGAGGCCGGCTCGCCTTGTTGGAGGTGAGGGGCCGAATTCTAGCTGGGCGTTTTTTA
>OMIO01000006.1 GCA_900299115.1 Methylocystaceae bacterium
CTCTCTTCATGGGAATTAACCCAGACGCAGCTGCAGCCAAGATGCATCGGCAAAATTCTGGCGGGCCAAGGGAGGAAGAATTATTTGATTATCTCAAAATCCTTATAACCACTTATAGCCTATTACCGCAATCCTCAATTATATGGTTTTTTTGTTCTGGGTGAGATGCTTAAATCTACCAGGCGAAGTTTTGGGAAGGTGTCGTAACAGTTAAAGAGGGAGCGCGTTGGCAAGAATTTAGCGAATTTTGTCGATAGTGACGGGTCAATTACCTGGAAATAGAGATTTATAGTGGCCTAAACGTAGGAGGACATTATGAGCTTCCTTTTCTCATTCGTTGGCCTATTCATTCTGACAGTTGGTGTACCAATCTTTCTTTTTAAAAAGTAACGATAAGGTTCGCCACTATCTTTGAATGGAGCCTAATTCTCATGCTCGTTCTTTTCTCAGATTAAGCTTAGAGCGCAGAAAAACAGGCTAGCTTATTTTGGGTGTAATCTTCCCAATCCTGCTTAACGTGTCTATTGACTGCTATTTCGGCTTTAATAAAATTGATAAGCGCCTCGCTTGCGTCAATGCAAGCCGCTAACCCTTCTGCAGATTGCGAGCCAGTAGAAAGCGACATTGATAAGTCGTGTAGTGTTTGAGCTTCAGCAATTAAATTCATTTGTGCGGCAGGGGATAAGTTATCGATTATGTTTGTCTTGTTCTCAAGAATTTGTAATTTCCTTTTGAAGCTTTCTGCTAAATTGCTATTGTTGAGAGTGTATTGATGCTGTGCATGAGCTGAGCTTATAAGAAATATTCCGCACAATGAAGAGATGACTATAAAAGGCCGCTTCAATTCATGTTCCTAAAATGATGGGGTTTTAAATCCTAAGAACGAGGTCTGGGATAATAAAAATATAGTCGAGCGCGCGTGGATATGAATTACTGAAGCTTTCATGAAATTCATATAACGATAACTTTTAGAATTTTGTCTCTAACGGTGAGATAGTTCTTAATCGCTTGAATGACTATTGAGACTTAAAGGATAAGCTATGCCGGCAGTACAATTACTTTCGTTTTAACAGGGGTTCGGGAGTAGAGGTGGATCATATCCTGAGTGAGTAGACCTGTGCATCCACTTGTAATTCCAGTGCCGATCGTTTCGGGGTCGCTTGTGCTGTAGATCGTATAGACTGTGTAAACGCCGTTCTTATAGAGATAGAGGACGCGGGCGCCGAGAGGATTATCAAGGCCGCCAGGCATGCCGCCGGCGTATTTTCGAGCCTCTGGCTGGCGGGCGATCATTTCTTTAGGTGGCGTCCATGTGGGCCACTCTGCCTTGCGGCCGACGTAAACCTCACCACTCCAGAGAAATCC
The DNA here is from genome assembly GCA_900299115.1 of Methylocystaceae bacterium. GTDB lineage: Bacteria > Pseudomonadota > Alphaproteobacteria > Rhizobiales > Beijerinckiaceae > Methylocystis. The sequence goes on from OMIO01000006.1 coordinate 1,366, forward strand.
TGGTCGACTGACATTAGCCCCATAGCGTGTCGCAAGCCCATCGCCTTCGATACGATAAACAAAGTAATTTGCCGGATCGATGATGATAGTGCCAGGTTTTTCATCGGTCTCATAGCGCACTGTTTGACGGAAATATTTAGGATCTATCTTACTGACGTCGACTGCGGGTATTGGGAACCGTTCATTGGGCATGGGGCCATAGAGCTTTGCCGCTTCCATGAGACTGATGCCGTCAGTTAGGCAACCAGAAAGCCCCAGGCCGCCAAGGCCTATGGCTGAGCCAAGAAGGAAAGAGCGGCGATTAAATTTTTTGGCGTTAGGATTTGAGAACGTTTCCGTCGCGCTTGGTCCAAGATTAGCCATCTCGTCATTTATGATCATAATCGCAAATTTCCTTCAACCTGCACAATCAAAAAAAAGCTTCTGTGGCTCGTTGAAACTCGTATTAAGTTTCATCAAGGCACAAAAAAGGCGCCATAAATATGTCGATTAAAGAATTTATCCGCGCCTAACGCCCAAGCGTCTCTTATCTCTTAGAGGCCGGGCTTAAGGATAATTATGCATGATATTATGAAACAAAAGGTTAGCATTCTCTTCTTATATTCGTCGTCACGCATTAAGCCAGAAAAGGGCCTGGGATCGCTTGAAAGGGTCATTTCGCTAAGCTTGCCCCGGGTCTGTTTAAGAGCGCCAAAAAAGCCTAGTTTTTTAGAGTTGAGTCCGTAAGATCAAGAGCTTAGGGCTAGAAATGGAGACCCTCTAGAACATCCAACTTAATGATTTTTCTTCTTTTTTGGCGCAGGTGAAGACGCTTCGCTTTTAGACGGAGCCATTGGACCGCATCTTTGGTAATGATGCTCAATATTTTCGGTTTTTAATTTTAAAATTAGGACCTGCTCAGTTGCAGAAAGACTGATTTCATCTTGCCATTTTAATGAAGTATCATTGCAAAGCGCTTTAAATGTCATGCGCGCGTCAGTGTTTTCGCTCATCCCAAGAAATTTACAGCTTATTGCGCCGCTTTGAAGGACAAGCGGGTTTATCACTAAGCGCTGCGGCAATGATTTTGGTGAGCAATCAAGTTCAGCGGGGGTCCATTGGCCCATATAAAGCCCGTTCCCCGCCGATGCTGGCGTTAGACCAAATAAAGATAATAGGATCGGGACAATAATACGATTAGTCGTCTTCTGGCTCATGATTTTTCTATTTCGGCAAACGATCAACTTTGAGCCGTGAAACTTATTTGGTGGGTGAAGGCTTTAAGTCAATTCTTATGCGTTAGCCCAGACATTTTGATTTCGATCGAAAGCGAGGTCGTCGGCGTCATCCTCAAGTTCTGATTTGAGTAGGTCCAAGAAGAGTTCGTCAACTTCCTGGGGGCTGTTCAAATAACCGAGCAATCCCGCGGTTTCCAAATAGGAAAAGCAACGAGGGCCGATGGCCGAAAATCTTATATTACTGATAGAACAGAGATTAACGGCCTGAGAAATTGCTGCGCTTGAAATCATCGGTATAGCCCTTGACTGATTCTGATTTGGCTATTTGAGTCAGTGATCGAGGCTTAAATTAGCACAAATTAAGGATATTACTTCATTCACCTGCCACTAGTATTACTAATTCGTTAACAAAGTTATTTTGAGCCCGTATTATGGGAGAACTCAATGAGGAAAAGGCCTATGAGGAGAGGGATCATCTTTTTAATGTTACTGCTTGCTAACGGCACGGCATTTGCGGCGTCTTCATGCGAGCAGCCTGTTTCTATAGTCAATGTAGGGAACTTAGCCTGTATAGATCCCGACACAGGTAAGATTGTGCATAATACCTATCGTGGTTCATATGAACTCGACATTTTTACTGACGATCCAAAACAGGAATGGTACCGAGGTAACTTCTACGGATTGGATGATGATTAAATTTTTCGTGCATAAGTTACGTATAATAAATATCATATCAATTTAAATGCCCCTATACTTAGCGCAAAAAGATTGAAGTTCTCAAAGGTTTAATTTAGTCATATTCAGATAGCTTATATTAAAAGGGTAAGAATATTTATTATCTTCTGTTACAAAATGAGAAAGGGCTATTTGTCGGGATATAAAATTTATACTTACTTTTAAGCATGTAATACAAAGAATTATAGAGCGCTATTTGTCCCCATGTGCGCTAGGGCACAGATTAAAAATCAATTGCTTCTTATCAAAGTCTCATTGATTTTGGAGGGGAAAAAATGACAC
>OMIO01000007.1 GCA_900299115.1 Methylocystaceae bacterium
AAAATACCCTATTTTATGAAATAAAACTAAACTACGACAAGATCTGGCTTAGCTCTACAAATTTGATTTCTGATAACAGAAAAAATTAAAATGACCCACATAGTCATTGGAAACTATTAAAAATTCTCGAGCTGAGGCGGCGATGACGAGTTGAAGTGATAATTTAGCCCAGCTCGAATAATGTTTCCATTAAAACGGGGCGCATAAGTCGAAACATGGGTTATACGAACGAAACTATCCTTGAGATTATAGCGGATTGTGCTGGCGTTGGAGGCCAGAGATCCTAAATCATAATAAAGATATTCTGCTTTAAGCGACCAATTCGGCGAAAACATCCATTCGCCACCGCCTCCAGCTGTCCAACCTGCCTTTACTGCAGCATAGCTGTTTAGACCCTCACCCCATGCTCCATAAGTTGTAGGGTAATCAAGAGACCATCTTGCAAAGGTCGTACTAACCCTACCATAGGCTAAGCCGCCAGTTCCAAAGACCACGACATTCGGCAGGATCAAATAACCAACACGGCTTCTGGCCGTGCCAATGTAGCTTGTTGCGTTATGAACCGTCACGCTACTGTAGGATAATCCAATTACCGGCAAATATGCGACATAGCCTGGATTATTTCCTCCGTCTCCAGCAATATCTTGGAGATCGAGTTCCATTCCAACCATGTATTGGTTTCTTCCAAATCCAACGCTTCGATTATAGCCAAGTTGACCACCGCCAATGAACCCCCTGAGCGTTCCTGTATTGATTGCGCCGGTATTCGCGGCGCCTCCCAGGGCTGTTTTTGTAAAATCTAGAGTTGGATCAGAAGCTTCTGATCCTGAAATTGGCATGGTTGTAACATTTACAGAATTTGAATTTCCCCAGATACCGCCTGTGTTGAGGCCAGCGTAAAAACCAGTCCAATGCGCCACCGGCGCAGAACTCACCTCTGATTTAAGGGATGCAAGGTCAGCTGCCGCAACGTCAAAGCCTGTGCAGACACTTAGGATTAATGCTATTTTAAGAGACTTCATCGCTCCACACGACCGCAGGTATTGTAAAGGAGGAGATTACAAATCTGCTCCTGATTGAATCAATTGATAAAATCACTGATCCTTATTTTTTAAGACAAGCGTGCCTTATCAGTCACACTCAAGGCTAGCCGCGCAGAGTTCACCAAATCGATATTAGGGTCGAATAAGCGCGCTATGCTTTTTGTGCAGCTCAGATCGCTATCGTTTTGTGAATGATCTGTTTATTAAACTGAGCCCTGGTCAATCTGAGAGTGGATTTTTCAGTTTAATGGCGATCAAGCCAACGCCATATCCTTACCCATGCTCGCTGACTAGCTATTAATCAATCCGGGACTTGTGGACCTTTGACGTCGCCACGCCATTTAGGAGTTTAAATGCCAAAACTTCTCATCATCGCTGGCGGCGGGCTTATTTTCATTGGCGTCATTTGGCTGATGGCAGAGCGTTTGGGATTTTCTCGCTTGCCAGGAGATATTGTCATCGAGAAAGAAAATTTCCGATTTTATTTCCCCATAACGACCTGCATCGTGATCAGCATTATTCTAAGCCTTATTTTCTCATTTTTGAGACGCTAGTCTTTAATGGAACTTTGAAAATAAAAGAGAAAACGTCACTCCTCAGAGCGATAGGAACCCAAAGTTCAGCTCAAAAAGCGCAAATTAACCCTTAAAAATCCGCTTTTGAAAAAAATCTCGCCACGGACGACCAAGTTCTTTTAGGCCTGAGCAAAAGCGCCCCAAGCTTAGGACGTCTCATTAATTCAATAAATGCTTGCGCGTCCTTTATACATTATCCCGTAAGGATCACGGCGAGCGCGACCAGGGCGCCAATCCCCACGACAGTATAAGAAGCAACACTCTCAAACGCAGTGACCTCACCTGAAAATTCAGTGTCTATGACATGATATTTTTTCATACAGGATCTCCACTTAAACTTATGAAGATTGAGAGCTAAGCCCTTTACTTGATCCTCTCTGTGCGTGAGCGCACGCGGCAATCTCTCTAAGAGAGCCGTCACGACTGCGCCTAAAAGGAAAAATGATGATTACGCTTCATATTAAGCTTATGGGACCAGTTGCATTGAATGGCTAATATTAGGTTCCAGCAGCCAGTTGCCGTTTTCGTCCAGTTTAAAGACATTCTTTTTTAAGTTTCAACGCTTAAAAAGGTTAATGCTTTTTAACGAATTGTTAGGCGCAAGCGGGCGCATATTTTTTTGTATTCACAAGCGATCTCAAAAATCCATAATCTCCATAACAGGCGCCTTCAGTCGGCCTCTTCAATTGCAAGTGAGTAAGCTTCGCTCAGTAAAGTTGTATTGATGAAAAAAAACTATGTGTCATACGATCAATTAAACATAAAAAAAAACCCCGCCAAGCAGAGCTCGGCGGAGTTTAGGGCTCCTCTGGGGAGAGATGGCCCATCTAGGGTGGCGACCCTAAATTCAAAGAAAAAACAAATGCGCCTTCGCTTAAAATTGCAGCAAGAGAGCGCCAAAAAGGAGTGTTGCAAAATAGAGAAAGACGCCTGTTGCCCCAATCGCTTCTTTCATGACTGATCCTCTTCCAGCTAAGCTTTAAGGAGGTGGAAGCATATCCGGCGCCACTCAGTCTGATTTTGTTCCTCTTTTACAAAATCTTGAATTCAAATATTTAAGAAAATACGTTAGAACAGTATATTAA
>OMIO01000008.1 GCA_900299115.1 Methylocystaceae bacterium
ATATTTTATAAAACAGCGATTATTGCTCATCATCTTCATATCCTATCGTAGACAGAGCTTTATACGGCTAATCTACCCGACCAATAACTTTGACCTTTTTGACCTAGATAATTCACGGGGGCGTCATTTACCCTCAATCACTCTCTCTAGAATGAGCTGGTTTGCATTTAAAAGGGGCTACAAGCCGCACTTTGAAAATAATTTTCAAAATTATGCGGGAATTTACAGCTATTATGGTCCTTTTCATGCTAGGAAATCACTAGACCGATCAACCGGAGGAAAAATCGCATATGTCCAATTGGTCCACAGGAAATAAAATAATATTTACCGGCGTTGCGCTATTTATTATCCTCGCAGGAGTTGGGGCCTGGACAATTCTCTACCAAACGCTGCCTGGTGGGGTCTGGCATCGCAACCGCCTCACAGGCGCAACATGCTACATCACCGTTCACTGCTGGACTCAGGGGAAAGACCCCTTTGGAAAAGGATTAAAACTCCCGACAGATCCGTTTGGTAAAACCGAAGAGACAACGCCTTAATTGCATTTCTTTGTTTTTGCCTAGAGGAAAAGCGTCCGCTATTTTTATACTCAGTCGCTTTATGTCTACATAAACTCCGGGTCCAGGGCTCGCGCCTCACGCCAAGACCCGACCATGTGCGATAAAACACATTTATATCATCTGGACTTTGTTAAGGTTCCTTCAACAATTACCGAGGCGAGGAACCCATGACAAAGCAAATTGATCTAGAGGGAAAATTAGTTACCGCTGTCGCGACTATAGCATTTTTAAGTTTTAATGGCGTTGTTTTAGCGGGCTTGTTTAAAATTCTCGCTAATACATGACCACACGACTACTCAATTATAAAATAATGTTGATATCGCTGGCCTTGAGCTGGCGATATTTTTTTATGCCCCAATCGCTTTAATAAATATCAGCACGAAGAACGAATGTTTCACAAACTACCACAACCACGCTAAAATAATCTCTTGATTGTATCATCTTCAATTGGACAGACTTGCTATGAATGCATCTAATGAAAACTTATTTTATGCTTTTTCCTCGCAAGCGTTCGGCCTACCTGATTTTAATAGAATCAGCCCAGACGACTTTGAAGAAGCTCTTGAAGCATCTATCCTGGCACACAAATCAGAAATAGAGAATATCTCACAAAACCCCAAGACCCCATCATTTCAAAATACAATAGAAGCCCTTGAAATAGCCGGCCTCCAAATTGACAGCCTTAGTATGATTTTCTGGAATCTAGCTAGCGCTCATACAAATTCGCAATTACAGAAAATCGAGCCTGAAATTGCAAGAACTCTTTCAAGACATCATAGCGATATCTCGTCTAATCCAGATCTATTCAAAAGAATTGAATATTTATACAATCTAAGACGAGACTTAAATTTAAATACTGAGCAAAGCCGCGTTCTGGAGCTTTATTATAAGTCTTTTATTCGCTCTGGAGCAAACCTCTCAATAGATACCCAACACAGACTTGCTGAAATACTGGAAGAGCTTGCGAGCCTCTCGGTTCAATTTTCGCAAAACATTCTTGCTGAAGAAGCTGGATACATGTTGCTGTTGGATGAGAATGATCTAGCAGGATTAAGTGATAATTTTATTCAATCCTGCGCCAAAATCGCTGAAGAACGCGGCGAACCTGGAAAATATGCAATTACATTAACGCGATCCAGCGCCGAAACATTTCTGCAAAGCTCAGAGAATAGAGATCTCAGAAAAAAGATCTTCGATGCCTGGACAAAACGAGGAGAGAGCGAAAAAGCAAATAATTCAATAATCGCTAAACGAATTCTAACTCTACGTAAAGCACAAGCTAGACTCCTTGGATACAGTAATTTTACCGAATATAAATTAGAAAATACAATGGCAAGAAAGCCAGAGACTGTTTATGAATTATTGTTTCGAGTATGGGAGCCAGCATTAAACGCCGCCAAAAAAGAGCAGGAAATTTTACAAAATCTTAGCCGCCTACAAGGTCAAAACCTAGACTTTGCAGCGCATGATTGGCGTTACTACGCCGAGCTACGAAGAAAAAAAGACTATAATCTTGATCAAGGAGAACTAAGAAAATATCTCAAACTAGAAAATATTATTGAGGCGGCCTTTTATGTCGCCCAAAAACTTTTCGGACTTACTTTCAGAAAAGTAGATGGTCTCAATCTTTATCATGAAGATGTCATTGCTTATGAAGCTCTTAATGAAAATGGAGATCATATCGCCCTTTTCCTAGCAGATTATTTCGCTCGAGATTCCAAGCGTGGCGGCGCATGGATGTCTTCTTTAAGATGCCAACAGAAATTAACCGGGGATGTCAGGCCAATTATTATAAATATTATGAACTTCACTAAAGCCGCAAACTCTCAGCCAACGCTGTTAAGCATCGACGACGCCAAAACTCTTTTTCATGAATTTGGCCATGCTTTACACGGTATTCTCTCTAACGTTACTTATCCTCTCATATCTGGAACAAATGTAGAGCGTGATTTTGTTGAACTTCCATCGCAGCTTTTTGAACACTGGCTCCTCGAACCAGAGGTCTTGCGCGTTTTTGCCAGACACTGCGAAACAAATGAGCCGATTTCACCAGAAATTATCAATCGAATAATCGAGTCAAATAGATTTAATCAAGGCTTTAATACTGTTGAGTTTTGTGCATCTGCCTTGATTGACATGAAGATCCATCAACAAACTGATATAGAGAGTCTTGATTTAAATAAATTTGAAACTGAACAATTAAAACTAATTGGCATGCCCGAGGGTATTGTTATGCGACACCGCTTACCGCATTTTGCCCATATTTTTTCTGGGGACGGTTACTCAGCTGGGTATTATAGTTATCTCTGGGCGGAAACACTTGACGCAGATGCATTTGAAGCCTTCAAAGAAGCCTCCGACATATTTAACTTAGACATAAGTCAAAAGCTCAAAAAGCACATCTATGAAGCTGGCGGCGCACAAGAAGCTACCGCTGCATATATAAATTTTAGAGGAAGAATTCCAACAACGGACCCTCTTTTACGCCAAAAGGGCTTTTTATGAGTCCAGCGAACCTAAGATTTTTTTAATAAGTATTTGCGCTCAACTAGAAGAGACAGTGAAACTGCCGAAAAAAGATTAAGAGCGGTAAATAGTATTGTTAAAGGTCAATAGCTGGAAGCCTAAAATCTCATGCAACCAGCAGCCAGCCTTATCAACGCGTATTTCTCTTAGCTCTTGCCTTGACTGGAACTTCAACACGTCTTGGAGCAGCGAGCCAGAAAGCTACTGGTGTGAGCAGCGCTGCGGCGCCTAGCGTAATCATGATCATCAATTTTACCTTCTAAAAGAGTTATCCGCCCGCATCTTTGGGGATGCGGGCGGCTTAATATTTATTACTGGGTCAGCAGGGCTGAGCCTTCTTTGCCAACGAGCGCGTGAACGCGGCCGAGGATCTGAAGAACAACGCCGAACACGCCAAGAGCCATCCAGC
>OMIO01000009.1 GCA_900299115.1 Methylocystaceae bacterium
ACTAGGGAATTTAACCGCTCTGGAACAAAGGCGAATGTTTGAAAGATAAATTGGGATAGTGTAGGCGGTCCATACTCTCCTAAAAATTGTAGCGCGACAAAAAGCACAAGCAGCGCAGTGATTACGCTTGGCAAGTTGATCGCTTGTTCATGATTTTTTGACAATAGATATGCCTTTCTAATAGTAGGTATTAGTATAAATGAATGCGTAGTTTTTACTAGTATAATAGTGAATTTGCGTCCTATCTTAGTTCTAATTCCATCGTTTTGATCAATAAAAAACATAAAAAATCTATTTCATCTTTGTGGATCGCTTCTTTTAAAACCCTAATTGTTTTTCGGGTTTGTCATAATCGTAATTTTATTAGGAAAAATCTGATGATATGGCCTTGAGCGCTCTCAAAGCTTGGGTTAAGTTGGCGCATCCTCAAGGAAATTAGTTCAATGTTTGGGTGTGCGTCGTTCTTACCAAACAAGCCTAAAGGGTTGCAGAGTTTAAAATTATACAATTTGTAGTCTTTACTGAAGCTATTGTGGGATCGAGGCGATAATGATCAGGCCATCTGAGCGTGAGGCAAAGCTAACTCAGACACGTAATTTGAAAATGGCGCGGTCGCCGCATGCATATGTCAGAGGCAATACTGTTAGATTTTATGAGTGGCTTGAGCAACAAAAAAGAGGCGCTTTACCAGAAGGTCCATCAATATGGATCTGCGGCGATTGCCACGTTGGTAATTTGGGGCCGGTTGCGAATTCCAAAGGTCGAATTCAGGTCCAAATACGTGATCTTGATCAAACTGTAATCGGCAATCCAGCGCATGACCTTATTCGGTTAGGGCTCTCTCTCGCTTCGGCGGCTCGAGGTTCAGAGTTACCTGGCGTGACAACAGCGCATATGATTGAATCTCTGGTTGAAGGGTATGAACAAGCTTTTGAGCCAGATTGGAATGGCGAAGATGACGATGATATGCCGGACTCAGTTCGCAAGGTCATCCGCAAATCTAATCGCAGGACATGGAAACATCTCGCGCGCGAAAGAATAGCTGATACGAGTCCTGTTATACCGATTGGAAAAAGATTTTGGGTGCTCGAAGAGGATGAGCGAGAGGGGATTCATCAACTTTTCGCCGATCAAAATTTAAAAAGTCTCGCAACGACTTTGTGGTCGCGCGATGATGATGCTTCAGTCAATGTGGTAGATGCGGCTTATTGGATGAAGGGGTGTAGTTCTTTAGGCTTATTGCGTTATGCAGTCCTGCTGGCTATTGGCAAAAAGGGTGTTGATTTAGAGTATTGCTTGATGGACATAAAGGAGGCTGTAACGACAGCTGCTCCCCGCTACGATGATGTAAAAATGCCGCCTACGCACGGAGAGCGAATAGTTGAGGGGTCGCGCTACCTATCTCCCTATCTTGGACAGCGGATGAGATCTGGTTCACTCAATAATCGTTCGGTATTTATTCGTGAGTTATTGCCTCAAGATCTGAAGATGGAAGTTGAGCGATTAACTCAAACAGAGGCAATCAAGACGGCAAAATATTTAGCGATGGTTGTTGGTCGCGCGCATGCGCGACAGATGAGTAGTGAGTCTCGTAAAGAATGGCAGGCGGACTTGCAGAAAACGAGATCAAAATCACTCGATGCCCCTTCCTGGTTGTGGTCATCGATTGTCTCTTTACTTATGAGTCATGAAGGTGGGTATTTAGAGCATTGTCGACGATTTGCTCTCACAGCTTCTGAGACGAAAGAATAATTAAAAATAGAGCTGTGTTTGTAATACACAGTTCGTTGGGTCTCTAAGCTTAGCCTAGTTCACTAAGGTGGCGCGCTTAATGAAGCGCGCAATTAACATCAATAAGTCAGGGGCCTAAAGAGTCCTGATGTCAGAATGAGAACAATTAATCCCGCACACATAATAAGAGCTTCTTGAGCGGGTGTTGTGTCGGAGCATCCATATAAGAGACGCTTTATGTTTTTGACTTTACTACGCAAACTCTGCCCTTTCCTACGCATTCGCCTAAAATCAAAGGCTCTGAGGGGACAAATTAGCTTACGAGGATAGAGTAAATAATTTCTTTATTAGGCTTAGGGATCAAACAAATCGCTTGGGATCGCTTAAAAATAGCTGATCTCGCTTTGCAAAATAAATGATTGCTGAGTATTAGAATATTATATCCCCGCTAGGGACATGAACGTGAATGCGGATGCATAAGCGCCAATCGAGCATAAAATCGCGATAAGTCTAGGTCGCATAGTCATAATCCTTTCTTTGAAAGATGCCGTATTTATATAAATAAATTTTATAAAAAAATGTGCGCTTGCACACAGATGTTTTTATTTCGAAAAAATTGGTATTTTTGATTACTGTCGGCGTGTTCTTTTGACGCCTTGGTCGCAAAAGGGGCTTTTTACATTATTGAAATGCGGCAATGGCAAAATAAACAAGCGCACCGAAAAAGAGGGCGCTCAGGATGAGTTTAATCAATATTCTTAACCGTCCCATCGGCCCGCCGTCGCACATGTAAATCATTTTGACGCCTCTCTTTAGTTCTCCTGGACGGATTAAATAACTCGAGCGATCGTTAATCAATTCTGCGGCGTTCATAGTCTGTCTGTGTACAGATTGAGTTTATTGGCAGTCATGGCTTTTTTTCTAAAATGTTGTGTTGATCCTTGCCGGAATTCTTATCACCTCCATCTTCTAGGGGGTGGCGCGTATCTTGCTTGAAAGCATTGATCTAAAACAACTTCGAAAGGGCTATCTAAAATGAGCCTAGAGCCTCGGATCGCTTTTGATATTGTTTGTTTTGTTGTTTTGACGCTTGTTGCTTTTGTAATTGACTTTGCGGTTATGCCATAGCTTGAAATCATTTGAACATATTTATAATCAATAGGTTAAATTAAAACAAACGCCTTAGTTTTGAG
>OMIO01000010.1 GCA_900299115.1 Methylocystaceae bacterium
TCCAATACTACCCGTGCATCTAGGATCTGGGCAGGAAGATTAAGTCTCTTATGCTGGAAAAAAAATTTGTCGCAGCCCGTCGTCGCATGCGTATGCCAATAGACCGATTGACCAGACAAATAGAGCCGGATCCAGATCACTCAGGTACAAATTTTAAACACAGGCCATTGATGCAATAGCGTAAGCCTGTCGGCGGCGGGCCATCGGAAAAAACGTGCCCAAGATGAGAGCCGCACTTGCGGCAATGCACCTCTGTACGGACCATTCCATACCGACAGTCCTCCTGAACGCCTAGGGAATCGGGTTCGGGGGAAAAAAAACTCGGCCAGCCTGTGCCGCTCTCAAACTTGTCCTGAGAACGGAAAAGGAGCTGATTGCATCCTACGCATAGAAACGCCCCAGGGCGCTTCTCATGATTTAACGCACAACTGCCTGCGGGCTCTGTTCCGTGCCCGCGCATTATTGCATATTGCTCTGGGGTAAGCAGTTTCCGCCAAACTTCTTCGCTATAAGAAACTGGAAAGTCCTCATCATCCATCAAAACACCCCAGCAATGGACACCAAGTAATATGGTCTTATTTAATAAGTAGAAGATTGTAGAATTTTAGCCAGCCTTCTGAAAAAACATAGTCTACAAAATAACGGCGATAGCGCGATTGCTTAACAATGGTCGCCTTCTAAAGATTGACGAATGACAGATAAAAAATTTGATGCGGTAATCATTGGCTCTGGGCTCGGCGGACTTACTGCGGGCGCGCTCCTCGCGCGTAGCGGATATAGCGTTTGCCTTTTAGAGCGTAACTTTAGCCTTGGCGGCGCCGCCTCCGTCTATAAGGTTGGCGACCTCCCCATCGAAGCCTCACTTCACCAAACATCCGATCCCCGGAACCCGCGTGATGTAAAACATGAGCTGCTCAGTCGCATCGGCATTTTAGACGAAATAGAATGGCAGACGACTGGCCCTTTATACAATGTGCGTGGCGGGCCATTGGGCGAGCCGTTTGAATTGCCAAGCGGTTTTGCAGCTGCGCATGACGCCCTAGCCTCTCGCTTCCCAGATAAAAGCTCCGCAATAAAAAATTTCCTTCAACAAGTCGAACAAATTCACGACTCTCTGTGGAACATAAAACAAGCTCGCGAGAATAACTCTTTTGCAAAACTTGCGCGCGGCCTATGGGAGGTCGCGCCAGCCGCTCAGGATTGGCAAAAATCCTTAGATGATATCTTTACGCGTGAATTTGCAGGCGCAGAAGGGTTGAAATGCGCGCTAGGAGCCAACCTTGCCTATTACGGAGACAACCCAAAGAAACTCTGGTGGGTTTTCTATGCTCTAGCCCAGGGAGGATATATTGCCTCCGGAGGGGCCTATATAAAAGGCGGCTCACGTCAACTTAGCCTAAAACTTGCTAAAGCAATTACAAAAGCGGGCGGCGTCGTAAAGATGGGACGGCTCGTCACTAATATAGAGATAAATGACGAAGGCGGAGTCACCGCCGTTCGACATTCCGCGCGACGAACTGGTGACGACGAAGAACGCATTTGCGCAAGAGTGGTGATGGCCAATTGCGCGCCAAGCTTAGCGGCATCGATGATGGGGGAGCCGGCAAGAAGTAAAATGGAGAAGGTCTTTGGCTCGAGACCTCTATCCACCTCTCTCTTCTCGGCTAATTTTGGTCTATCAACGCATCCCTCGACCGTTGGGATAAAAAATTTTTCATCAATCATTTTACCCAAGGACATGCAACGCTTTGATCAGTACGGCGACGGCAAACGGGCGATGAGCGCCATGCCGACAAATTCATTGCCAGTACACTCTCTTATTAATTTCGCAGCAGTTGACTCTGGGCTTTGGGAAAATCCGCCTATTCTCATAAGCGTTCTCGGACTTGACTGCCTTGATAATTGGAAAGACCTCTCCAAAGAAGCAGCGGTCGATCGGCGTGAACAATGGCTTGAGGCGATTCAACTATCGCTTGATCGCATGTATCCCGGCTTCTCGAAGCTTGTAAGTTCAAGAATGCTCCTCAATGCATATTCTATGTCGAGCTATCTCAACACGCCTGAGGGCGCTGTTTATGGCTTTGCCGCCCTACCCCCTGAAGATCCTATCATTGCAGGCTTTCCTCGCACGCCCACGACACCAATAAAAGGTCTTTATCTAGCTTCGGCGTTCGGTGGTGAGCACGGCTTTAATGGCGCTATGCTCTCTGGAGCTGAAGCAGCGCGACTTGCTGACGCAGATTTGGATAAAGCATTATGAAAAATAGTATGTGAGACTTTATTAATTATCTTCTTAATCAACTCAATGAACGCCGATTTTAGAAAAGATATTGATAACTAAGACGCCTGAAACAATTAAAAAAATACCAATGATCGCCGCCTTATCGAGAACCTGTCCTAAGTAAATCCAAGAAATCAGACTAATCAAAGCCGTGCCAGCGCCAGACCATATTGCGTAACCAACGGCTGTGGGAATTGTTTTTAAGGTCAAGGATAATAAATAGAATGATGCCGCATACGCCAATCCCACAATAATCGAAGGCCCCAGCCGACTAAAACCATCCGACTCCTTCAATGCTGTAGTGCCAAGAACCTCACAGATAATCGCAATCATTAAGTAAGCATAGGATTTCATGTTATCAATGCCCTCTCGTTAACTTGAACAATCACCTAAGAATTGTTTATAGCTAATTTTCGCCAGACCCAACAGCAGACGCAAATGATCAAAGAAAGAGGATTTTTTATTTTAAAAAATAAAATATAAAAGATTTCGTAAAATTGTCTTAGCTGTTATTTCAGCCTAAGATTAGAGCCCAATTTTTAGTCTTAAATTTGTCATTGCCTGATGCAATTACGCACTGTAAAATAATAAAATCATGGAGCTGTAAATCATGATAAAATCTACACTATCTCAATACTCAGCAGCACTGTTTTTACTCAGCTTCTCTTTCGCATCTGCCCAAGAGCATCCTACTCCCCCAGCCAACCCCGACTGCGCAGCACAAGCAATCAGTAACAAAATCGAACCTGCCGGCATAAGTTCGTTTATGAAAAAATGTGAAAATGAAATGGCTCAACGTAACTGCGAAGCAGCTGCTGCAGATAAAAAAATAACAGGAAAGGCTAAGACGGGTTTTGTTAAGAATTGCGTAAAGGACGCTGCTCAATTCCAGTAAAACAAATCCGCAACTTATTAGCATAAGCTCAAATAGCCGATATTATTGGCTATTACTCCAAAAGTTTTTTCAATAAATCCTGAGGCTAGAATTAGCGCTGTGCGTTAATTAATTCAGTCTTTAAAAACAACAGTCAGCACTGCAAAGACCCATAACCAGGCCCCACAGCGTAACTTAAGCAGTTTATTTATTTAAGCCTATGCTTAAGCCATAGCTTAAATAGCTAATGTATTGCCAGCTCAAGATGAGAAAGCGCTTCACGTACATGAGTTAACGCTCTTGTAGAATGGGATTTACGACCCTCATTAATCGCATCTCTCAAATGAATAATAGCTGCTTTGGTATGCGGATTATCGTCATTATCTCTGTTGGCTTGCTTGATATCCGCAAGCGCGGCGCGAGAATGAACAACCAAGCTGGCATTATTCCCTGCTTCACCAGCCTCAACGGCAGATTTAGCATGGTCAATCGCGCGCTCTGTGTGGACTATGGCATCCCGTCCGTGAACGCCAACCAACGCATCAATTGCATTCATTAACGGCTCTTCTGAACGAACGACATCGGTTTGCGTTAAAAGCGCAGCTATAATTAGGATTAAAAATTGATATTTATTTTGAGACATAGAAAACCCCAACTTCATTTCCAAACCCAATATCTACAAATGCACAATTTATCTAGCAAGATAAAATTCCCTCGCCAACACATTCAAGGCTTAGGCGACCTTATGCCTACCGCTAAGCATCACCACATACATCTAAGACAAATTTCGGTATTTTCTGCGTCCCGGCGCTTAAATCTCAAAAGAGACAAGCAGAACTCACATCAATAGCCCCTATGATGGTTTTTCTTGATAAAATGCGTATCCTCAAGCACTCGCCACTCGTCTCCCAGAGTAGCGTTAAAGACGAGAGTTTCATTTGTAATTTCCTCCGCCTTCATGAGGGAAAGCATCTCGCTCTCTAACAGAGGTCCTACAACCTCTTCATCTTTTGCATAATACCAATTATCTAAAGGCGGCGGCTCTTCCTGATGTGTTTCAGAATTCTTTCTCTTTAAAAAATCATCGACTTCGGGGATTGAAGATAAAGTATCAGGTCTAAGCGGACCTGATGACTTTTCAAGCCCATGCGACAGCCCCTTAAAATATGCGAAAACTCCGATTGCTATAGCAGCCAAGCCTTGCAGATAATGACCAGAGATCGCCAAACCCAAACCAAAAGAAACAGGGATCACGGTAAAATTATCCAGAAAAGGTCTAGTTTGCATCTTTTAAAACGCCCTCGTCAAAAATTCACCGCGACTATGACAGTATGCGCCCACTCAGAGGCTCCACCCAATAAGGCCGCCATAATCAAATCTCTCCATACTTCCTCTATCGCCTTCGTCAGTCGCTTGCAATGCCGATCGCGTCTCCAAAGAGCACTTATCAGCCCAATAATTTAGCAAAATTGATGAATTCAAATAAATCAAATCTAACTAGTTTCAGCGCTTTCTTGTCAATTAAAAATTGAAATGGCCCAAACCCTCGCTGCAGACGAGGCGTTATTTTCCAGATATGGATTTAATGATAAAACTCCAATTTATTAAATCTGAATTGAATTCAATGGACGCCAGCTTTGACTTATTGATTCATTCCAAACCAATGTCTCGCTTGATAATTTATTTTTGTTTATTAACTCAAGAAACTGCACTCTCGTATACGGCCCACATACATTGACCATAGACACGTAATACCAATGAGCACTATTATTGATTGGATCGGATGAAGAAGATTGTTTTATAATGCCGGGTTGGGGATCAGCGCTCTGCTGGCTCACCCCTAACTTGAAGTCAGATAGATTTTTTTTGAAAAGAAGATTCCTAATGACATCATGACCAAACGCATCCTCAATCTCTCTGTAAGCAAAAAATGGGATCAGCGCGACAAACATTATTATACAGACCATAGCGATAGCTATCGGAGCTCCGCCTTGACTGATCGCAGGATGATCATGCGCAAGAGCGTCATAAAATGAACGCCCTTCCCAAACACCAATCAGGATCTCTTCTAATACTCGAAAAACAAAAAGAACAATCGCGAAGACAAAAGACTTAAACAAAATCGTATAAATTAACGGCTTGTTGTTGAATCGCCTGTTTAGTCGCGTATGCTCCCCAAGATAAACAACCTTAGCCATTAGCTTGGAATTTATAAGAGCAATTCCCAGGGGAATTAATATATTTCGATCATGATCAAGTATCGCTTTGTGAAAGGCAAATAAAGTAAACAATACCCAAAAATAGAGCGCAACGCCCAGCAGTTTTTTTATTTCATTATACCCTTTTTTTAGCCAGCTCGTCGCCCCGTCTCCTGACATAAATTTCTCCCGATAAATTGCATACATGCTTCAAAGGATATTTTGAACCTAAGGCTTAGCAAGCATTCCTCAGCAAGAATGATCATTTTTTATTCTGAGGAAAGCGACAACACTGATAATAATTATAGCTAGACATACATCGATTTCTATTGATTAATTACCTTATTATCAAAATTTATTACCTCGTTAGTATATGTTTCAACAACTTCTGATATTGGAATACCCGCTTCTGATGAGACCAAGGCCCTGTGCATGAACAAATATTTTGGTATCGAAATTGCTCTTTCATCACGAAGATTTGTAATTGATCGAGAAAGATTTTTCTCCCAACCTTTCTCTAGAGGAGACCAATATATTTTTACCTCCATCGTTCGTCGATAAGGATTTAGAGGCGCAATAATTTTTCCAAACGGCCTATCACTAAAATTTAGCTCTCTGTTCATTTGATCTGTTAATCTTGATGGCACATACCAATTATCTGCCTCAGAAAGCACATGAGAACCACAGGAAAGCTGCACATGTCGATATTTTATCCTATCCAAAAATCTCAGATGCAATCTTTTTCTAGTATCCTCGCTGATTGGCTTATCTTGCTCTTTAGTTAGTCGCGCTGTTATTTTTGATACTGGAGCCATATGATGATCTGCGCACCATTCTTCTAAAACGGCCGTTGCGCTGCTATTGGATAATAGATGCGCATTGAGAGTTTGAAGCAGCGCCAACATCTCTACTCGAGCGGTAAAATCACTCTGCCACTGACTCAATTCCTCAGCAAAAGCTTGGCCAAAATTATAAAAAAACCCAATACTCATTATTAAAAATATTTTTTTATAGATCATTAATCCACTCGTTTTGATCAAGGAACGCACCCTCTAATTAGATTAACTCTCTCACTCGTAATTGCTATTTCAGCGTTGCGTTTTATCAAGCGGCAATCAGAACAAGCATGCTAATAATGAGAGTGATGGATAGATTGACATTTATGGCAATATCATCAAACTATAAACTTGTGTTTTCATTTGATTAAAAATAGGTGAGCAGATGCGGAAATACTTAATCCTATCAATATTTTTCGGCTTTGCTTTTATTCCCTCAGCGCATGCTCAAGGTGTTCCCGGAGATAAAGACGCCTGTGAACCAGATGCTTACCGCCTATGCGACGATGCCGTTCCAGATGCGGTTGCCGTTGAAAAATGTTTAAGAGCGCACATGAAAAGTCTTTCGTCTGCTTGCAAGAAGCGGTTTGCCATAGGCGCTGGTAAAAAATAACTGCAAATCATCGCCAGCGAAGCGCGCTTACATACGCAAGAAGCTACTCTTCGGCCGAGGGGAGAGAGTTACTAGGCGGCGCGCTTTCTTCCGCCTTGGCTGCCTTGCCGCTTACTGGACCAGAGACGCGGATAAATCCCTCGCTTTGACACAGTAATTCCATCAGACATCCTGTAAGCGTCAGTTTTGTAGGAGAGTTTAACACAACTCTTCCGCCGTAAATTTTGCCATCCTCAGGATTATATAGATCCCCCTTCCAGCTATTTTCGCCTACCTTTGATGCATTTCTGATGATTAGCGGCGGCGGCGATCCGTCTGGAAGCGGCACGACTCCGCGCGCGCAAAGTTTGCCCTTACAATCAAAAAATTCCAACTTACCGCCATCGCCGCCATCTCGCTTCCAGACGCCTCCGATTCCCTCGGAGGCCATAACAGGAGCTGAAAAAGCGAAAAATATACCACAAATCGCAGTAATTTTTAATTTATTAAGCAGCATCTCACTCTCCGATGCGGAAACAATTCCGATAAGCAACAAATCAGTTAAGCAGCGTCATTTATTATGCTCAGATTTCGCTAGGAGAGCTAGGGCGAAGTTTGATTTTTTAAATAGAAATTAATTGCCAATATGGAACACTGAATCAATCAGTTTTTTTGAGATAGATTGCGGTTTTAAGAAATTATTGATGGACTGGGAACCGTTAAAATCCACAAATAAGCAGCCCAAGGATTTCTCGTCGATCGCCTGCCGGCAACAACGCGCTTTCTTGGGATTTAATGCAGGGCCGCCCTGAGACCTACCATTTGGGCTGTCGGCGTTAATTCAATTATTGCCGATCCCTGACCTGAAATATCTACCGCTCTTGCCAAAACGGTTGCGGAAAAAAGAATTGCTACGATCTGAACGCCCACGATCGCTACCGCGCTAATCCAGAAATTTCCTACAAACTTAGGATTGTTAATAATTTGGTTACTATGTCTACGCATACCGCACCTTTAAATTTTTATTAATGGTAATTTCTCATGGATTGGTTAATTTTTAATAAATAAGCTTTAATCTATACGCCTTAAAAGCTACGCCGACATCTCTTAATATTTATAAGACGCGCAATTCCGAAAAGGTCTGTATTGGACCATACTCTTTAACAACTCGGCGCGAAGCCAAATCTATTGGTATTTTTTAACATCACGCATCTGTTTGTATTTGGCGCCAAAATAAATTGTATTAATATTCATAAAAATAAAAACAAATTATATGTTTTAGTAAAATAATTTTGTAATCTGTTCATTCACAAGAATGATCAGTCTGGATATTTAATGTCTCAATCACCCTTAAATGATCAACCTGCCATGCAAGGCAACGGTTTCTACAATAAGAACTCCGAGCTTCAAGAAGCGGGGATTGATCTATTCATCCCTATCTGGAAGGATTTAGTTGAGACAATTAACTTTAGCGCTAATAACGCCACTATCGCGGACTACGCGTCATCTCAAGGAAAAAATTCCTTATCACCAATAAATATTGCTATCAGCTCAATCATATCAAGAAATCCCAAACAGACCTCTATTTCCGTAATCCACACAGACCTTCCTTCAAATGATTTTTCATCGTTATTCGAAACCATCGAAAAGAACAATAATTCCTACTTAAAGAATCATTGTAGAATCTTTCCCTTTGCAGTTGGCCGCTCATATTTTGATCAAATACTCCCTCCAAATTCAGTAGATATCGGATGGAATTCATGGTCTCTTCAATGGTTGAGCGCCTCTCCGAAAAATATTGATGATCATATTTTTATAGACTGCACAGAAAGCGCTTATTTAAAAAATTCTTACTCACATCAACTTGCCACTGATTGGTCACTGTTTCTTGGATGCCGGTCCAAAGAGCTCAAGTTGTCTGGCAAGCTTATGACTATTTTTATCGCCTCGAGGAACCTTACTTCTGGCTGGGGCCCATTTTGGAATGAGTTCTGGTTGACGCTGCTTGACTTACGAAGCGCCAACTTATTGTCTGACACCGAACTTGCGCTCATAAGCCTACCCATCGGCGTCAGATCTGTTGACGATATAAAGAAACCTTTTGATAAAAATAACATCTTCTCAAATCTAAAATTAGAACGCCTGGATATCATTGACGCCCCTGATCCTTTTTGGGACGAGTATCAACTCACGCGCGATCCTAAAACTTACGGCCTAAGATGGGCCAATATGGCTAAAGCTGTCGCCGGCCCCATGATTTCCAAAGCCCTTAGCAATACTCAAAATACACAATGCACATTAAATGAAATTTTTTCCAGATTCTCTGACCGCCTCTCATCTCATCCCTTTAAAGTAAACCATAGTCTTGCTTGTGTCGTTGTAGAAAAAATCAACCATGATCATGACTAAGATTTATGAAAACTTAAAAAAACCGATATGCGACTAATTAAGAAACTCCAGTCCAAACCGTATTAATCGTTTTAACGAGTCACTGCCTCAGCGCAGAGGCGGTCGGAATAACTCTGACAGACGCCCGGGGCTAACGGCAAAGCGATAATAAAAACAAGGCTATCATGAACAAAGCCCACCCAACACACCAACTAAAGTTGAATTGATCACAGGGGCGTAGAAGTTTGTTTGTTTTTCATTTTGATAATTTCCCCAAACTAATTATTGAACAGCTGATTTTCTTAATGTAACAGCCTCTAGAGCAAATATCCTGGATCTGGAGAAGGGTCATTCATGAAAAAATTATCGACTATTTTCGCAATACTAGCTCTCTTCGGTTCGCCCTTAGCATACGCTCAAGGCACTTCCGCTCAACGCTCAGCTTGTGAGGATGATGCAAAAAAATGGTGCCCATACGCCATCCCAGATCCAGATGAAGTACAAAGTTGTCTTGAGAAAGTCGTCAGCCAAATCACCTCGGATTGCCAGGCACAATTCGGCTATGCCGCAAAAAAAGACAAAAAGCATTGATCTAACCAAAAGATCTCACCTTTTACATCAATCAGACGATCAAGATTAGATAAGCCTTGCTCACACTTGATCGTCAATTTATTTAAAAAATATGCCCACGCTGGCGCATCTTAAGAAATGCGTCGTTCAATGACACAATAAAAACGACAGAAAATTTAATTCCAAGACTGGGTAATATTTAAGAAATAACTCGTTTAAACTTAATCTATCTTTTAATCTTTCTATTCTATATGCCCGATGTTTTAGACGTTAGATTCTTCTCTTTCTACATATATTTATTAACAAAATCACATGTAATGATCAATCCAAGCGCTTTCGTTAAGATACCCTGATATGAAGTCTTCTATAAATCCTTTCTCATTGATTTTTTGCCTGCGGCGCTTCCCGATATTCGCTCCATAAATATGTATGCTAATTGATGTCTGCGCAGAGCAATTTTTCACTTGGTGCCAATCTCCCAAGGCTGGGGACACAGCCTCTACCTCGCCCGCAACAATCCTATGACTCACTCCACTATATGTTGGCATACCAGCAACCATGCCATATTCATCACATTGCTCCTCGCCCCTAAGCACGCCAACTAAACCCCAAACTGTGTGGTTGTGAATTGGCGTCTGCTGCCCGGGCCTCCAGACAAAGAGAACGACTGAAAATCTTTCTTCTGGATCACAGTAGATGAGAAATTGGCTATAGGTCTCCGCAATCCCAATCGGTAACTCTTCTGGCAACCAAGCATCATTTAAGAGAGAGGATCTAAGCAACTCTTTGCCGGTTTTAACTATCTGAGCTTCATCAGATGTATTTTTTACAAGCTCAGTCATTTGTTGTATCAATTGCCTTAATTCTAAAAACTCATGTTTCATATCTGAAAGACTCATTCCGTATTTAAGTGCAGCTCTTACTTCTCGATAAGTAAGAAGGGAACAACAATTGATATTTTGTTGTAACAAATAACGAAGTTTTTCTATTGAGAAAATTATCGGCAGCTACACAAAGGCGCGGACCTAATAGCTTTGCGATCAATGTTTCTCCGCTACTTTTGTAATCCAGATCTGCGGCTTACCCTGAACGCCTATTTTGACCATCAACGCCTCTAATTCTGGCGAATTGGCAAAGGCTCTAGCGCGATTAAGATCCTTAAAATCATGAATTACAGTTACCTCATTTGGATTATCAACCGATCTATATACTGATTTTTTTATCACTCCGGCCTTTTTCTGTTCTCTAGCAAAGGAGTCATAACCTTTTTTCCAAATTTCAAAATCAGCGACAGTATGATGCGCAAATAGGCGCGCGCCTTGAGCTGCAGATACAGATATCATTAATCCAGATATTAGCATTGATGAAAGTAGGATGATCATACACCGTTTCATTTTTCCTCCATTATTCCTTTGCCTCTGATCAACAAAACTTTTGGCAAAAACCCTCGATTTTTGACAGTATCGTTATTTCAATAGCGCGACCTATTTAAATTCCGAACCTTGCATATTGTCTAGCCGCTCGAGCATAGGCAGAAATTCCCTCGAACTATTACTCGTTTCACCTTCGTAAGGGTGGTTATATACAATTATCAAAGCCAACATAACGCCCAAAATCATAAGGTGTATAGTTAAAATCGTTTGTGACATCGCGCTGTTACGCGTTAGTAGGAAATATTGCACGACTAACAAAATTTCGAGGAAATAAATCACAAAAAAGTATGTTTGAGATATGTTTTTTCCTCGAGTTTTTATGCGGTCATATCTAAATTTAACCACGTTTGGTATAGATTCTGCTATTCTTTGCTTAATGCTCTCTTCAGATTTATTCCGGGTTGAGAACGTTCTAGCGGCGATTAATAAGTCATGAAATTTTTCTTCTGTAACTTCGTCTCTTTGTCCAGAATCCATCAACGGCCATTCATTTTCCATAACCGAAACTAAATATTCTTTAAAATATGGCTTAACCTGATTTAAAGAGGCTGAAGTTAAAGGAAGCATTTCTGTTTCGAAAAGATAAAGCGATTGAAGCTCTCTTGAAACATATCCCGATATTTCTTCAGAACTTTTTATTGATTGTATCAGTGTAAATGTGAGCAACACAGCATTAAGAGATAGAACTGTCCCCACGATCGTCACACCAAAATAAGAATCCTCCCATAATTTTCTGCCATGAAATATTAATTTAAGAAAATTATATGCCGCCAAGCCAACAATCACGTAAAATGTCGTGTGAAATAAAATGATATTGAAATCACTCCCTGAGTGAATAATATGAAGAAAGCTCTCTAAATTCATAGTTTATATCCTGGTAAATCCTCGGCCTCTTTGAAATGCGCAATATGCGTGGCTACATTTTTTGCTAGCTCAAAATCATGTTCCAATAATCTTTGAGTCATAAAGGTCCGGAAATAATCGCCCCAAATAAACTCCTGGAATGGCGTATCTTGGTTTGTGAATGCATCTCCTCTTATGGCGCGCGCTAGAGACCGCCATACGTTATCCGTTAAGTCAGATACATGTTTTGGAATTGCTGAATATGGTCTTCTGTGACCTTGCGAATCTATTGCCCAGCAATACCCATTTTTATCCATTCTTCGCCAAAATTCTTTGACCCCTAAATCAGACCAATCCGCCAATTCTTTACCCAAAACAGCTTTCTTTTGACCAATACTCCATAGCGCACGACAGAGATGATGATGATCAACAATATAAATCTCGCCCTGAGGCCCAATGACATAAGGGATAGATTTCTTTTCAATCAATCGAGCTAGTTCATTTGGCTCGAGCAGACTCATTTTTTTTGCTCGCTTTTTAACATCTTCAAGGCCCAGCGTTAACTGGGTTGGCCGCAAATCATCAATGAGAATCTCTTTACCTGCCATACCTTAAATCCCTTTTAATCAGCCTATTATTAAGACCTGTAGTAGCGCCATCCAATTATGCTCAACGCCAAGTTAATTTCCAAGAGCTTCATTTTAATGTTTATTCTACAGCACCATACTTTTACTTATGATATTTAAACCTGATCGCAGAATCCCTCAAAATGAACCAACATGCCATTATTCAAAACACAGGACAATTTATCTCTGAAAATGAATTCTTATAATCGCGCGCCATTTAATATTATTATTTGCTCGCCAATCTTCCCCGTGCTGCGATGAAGTTAACTGGATTTATGATGCTACAAGCGCTGAGCGCGCCGTCTCTTTTACACATCAATTTGCACCACGCTGCGCACTATGCTCTCATGATAAGTCCATTTTAATTTTAAAATGGATCAATCTTTTGAGTTATTGCTCAGCTAGGCTGCCGCAGCGCTTGTGGATCGGGGTATTTTTCATAAAAAAAATAAGGCTATAAAATTAATATTGTCATTTCAAAATCAACGATGCTGCGAGA
>OMIO01000011.1 GCA_900299115.1 Methylocystaceae bacterium
ATATAACTCTTACTACAATTATACGATCAACTCTCTTTCGTAGCCAGAATGTTGAAGAATGCTTGTAAAACAGTAAGAACGAAATCATATTTCCGGCACTGAAAAATATAAGTAATAATTACCAATCCAAGGAGGAGAAGAGATGTCTAGTAAAATAGTTAGTGAAGTGATTGCCGCCAATAACGCCTATGTTTCTGACTTTGGCGCCAAAGGAAATCTTGCTTTGCCTCCAGCCAGAGGATTTGCGATTTTGACGTGCATGGATGCGCGCCTTGACCCTGCGAAATATGCAGGTTTATCTGAGGGGGATGCGCATGTGATCCGCAATGCCGGCGCGCGCGCCTCAGATGATGCGATCCGTTCTCTCGTTATTTCCCACAAACTTCTTGGAACAAAAGAATGGTTCGTGATCCATCACACCAATTGTGGTATGGAACTATTTTGCGATGAAGTAATGAGTGATTTATTAGACGATAGTTTAGCGACAGCGTCGTTGGATCTTTCAACAATGAAATGGTCGAATCCGCAGCATGGCGGTGGTTGCGCAGCGGGACATTTTATTAAATGGCATACGATCAAAAATCAGGAAGATAGCGTTGCGCAAGATGTTGCGCGCATCCGCTCTCATCCGCTTGTTCCAAAAAACGTGCCAATCTACGGCTACATCTATGATGTGAAGACCGGTAAATTAAATGAAGTAATTAAAGCCACTCAAATCGGTCGTGCAGCTTAAAAATATTAGCGACTGACGATCGCGTGCAATCGTCAGTCGCTCTCATCCTTGGCTGCAAAGGCTTTCGTAATGCTCTTTCGATGTATTGATGATATTTCAGCTGTAAATGTTTTGAGCGAAGCGACAAAATTAGATCTACGAAAAGAAGCAAAACGGGTTGAAATTCCATCAGGAACAATAATCTTTCGGCCAGGAGATAAAAGCTCACAATTTCCTCTAGTCGCCTGTGGGTCAATTCGCGTTCAAAGAGTGACAGAAAATGGGCGTGAGATTGTGCTTTATCGCGTTAGTGCGAATGAGAGTTGTATATTGACAACAGCATCCCTGATTGCTGAGGAAGCATATAGCGCAGAAGCTATCGCGGAGACAGATATCGTAGCCTATCTCCTCTCTGATCGTGCGTTTAGAGTGCTGCTTGATCGTCACGCGGATTTTCGACAATTAGTTTTTAAAAGCTATGGACATCGTATTTCTGAGCTTATGTCAAAAGTAGAGGAAATCGTTTGTTTGAGTATTGATGTGCGACTTGCGCAGCGTTTGCTTGAGCTTGCAGATGAAAAAGGTCTTGTACAATCTACTCAGAGCGCCTTAGCGGCGGATTTGGCTACGGCACGTGAAGTTATTGGTAGGAGTTTAAAAACATTTTCGCAATGGGAGTGGGTTTCGCTTTCACGCGGAAAAATAGCAATTATTAATAAACTTGAGCTCCAAAAGCATATTAGGGAAAATAGGTGACTAAGTCACATAAGTTTT
Organism: Methylocystaceae bacterium; assembly: GCA_900299115.1. GTDB lineage: Bacteria > Pseudomonadota > Alphaproteobacteria > Rhizobiales > Beijerinckiaceae > Methylocystis. The sequence continues at coordinate 1,487 of OMIO01000011.1, forward strand.
TTTAAAAAATAATACTCTAAATGATAAAGTCACAGAACTAATTTTAAAATCATGTGACAACTTTAAAACCAAAAGCTACCTGCTTTATTTTTAAAATAAAGTTGGTCTGCAGTTTGTTAGTCATAGCTTATAAATTTCAATTTAAGCGTTATCCTATTCGAGGAGAAAGTCTATGCCAGCAGAATTATCCGCAAGCATTATGATTGTCGCATTCTTACTCGGGTCTATCATGGTTGTTATTGGAGGTTTGGGTTTTATGCGGAGCAATCCGGTTTTGATGACCCCGCATTCTCAATTATCGCAAGGCATTGTCTTTGCTATTGCCGCCTTCATGTTTGTAGCCGGAATTAGTGTGCATTTTTCAGGAAGCAGTAATACAGCATTTTTGAGAGGTCAGCTTGCGCAAACCTCTAAATGTGAACTAGAGGGCGAGGCAGCCTATCCGACTTTAAGAAGAGAGCAGTCAGGGGTTATCAATCAACATATTATCAGTTGCATGCAGCGCTCGGGCTTTTCTTGGGTCGAGCAAGCATGGCTGTGTCAAGAGGCTCCCATGGCGACAAATGGTTATTGTTATGAGCCTTCTGGCTGGTTTGATCGCGCGGTCACAAAGACACAACTTGTATTTAACTAACGATAATAGAAATATGTTTTTTTACGAGTATCACTAGCGCTTATTATTGGAATATAGGGGGAATTCAATGCCAAAATTTATTATTGAACGCGATATACCAAGCGTAGGTAGTTTCTCAGATGAGCAGCTTGAGAAAATCTCGCAAAATTCTTGCTCGATATTACGGCAATTGGGTCCTGATATTCAATGGGTCGAAAGCTATGTGACGCCGGAGCGTGTCTATTGTGTCTATATTGCAGAGAATGAAGATATAATCCGTAAACATGCTGAAGCTGGTGGGTTTCCAGTGGATCGAATTAGTGAAGTGAAAAGTATTATTGATCCAACAACAGCTGGAAAAATAAATGGATAATTCTTTTTCTGTTGGGAGATCTTAGTAGATGGATGCCTATACCGCCATTTTGACACGTAGTTCTGCTCGGAATTACCTAAACAAAGCGATTGCAAGAAATCAAATAGATAGACTTATTAATGCAGCCATTCACGCACCTTCTGCGGCTAATCGTCAAGAATGGCATTTTACCGTCATCACGGATCAATCATTGCTTGATAAAATTTCTAAAGATGCAAAATCTTTCATGACGCATGCGCGTCCAATTGAACTTCCAGAGACGCTTTATGATAAATTAAAATGCGAAAATTTTAATATATTTTATAATGCGCCTCTTCTTATAGTCATCTCTGGCGAGCTCGGTAAACCCTGGATGGCTGAAGAATGCGCGCTTGCTGCTCAAAATATGATGCTTTTGGCGCATGCGGATGGATTAGGCAGTTGCTGGATAGGTCTTGGTCAGCCCTATTTAGCAACCCAGGAAGGTAAAGATTTATTAGACTTGCCCCCTCTTTACTATCCTTTTGCTCCAGTCGTTTTTGGCCATCCAAGTGAGGTTCCTAATCAGACAATACGGATGAAAGCCAAGACAAACATTTATTGAAAAATATCTAGCTCGTTTTGTATTGCAAGTAATCTCGTTTAAGTTCAATTCAAACTTAAGATATAGCGTGTCTTTCGG
>OMIO01000012.1 GCA_900299115.1 Methylocystaceae bacterium
GCCAGGCGCATGCGCTGGAAGATCTTGTAGCAACTCTTGTAAAGCCTGCGTTCCGCCTGTAGATGCGCCAATAGCAATTATTCGGCGCGCCTTTGACAAGCTCTGCTCATTTGATGCGCTAAAAATATTAGGGATCTTTTTCTTTTCCTGCACAGTATTTTTTCTATCGCTAAGTCGCGGCAAAGCAGCGTTAGAAAGCGAAAGAATTGACTTAATAAGCTCTCCCGTATCGCGTGCAATTCCTTGAGCCAGACCAGACTCTGGCTTTTTTAAAACCCGCCTGATTACTAAAGCGCTATGGGCTTCAACTTTAAGTAGATCCTCCTCTTTCAAAGAGGTGTAAAGTACAACAGCAATTGAGCGGTTTTGACCAAAGGTCTTGAGCGCCTTTAAGCCAGGGTCAACCGGTGTCTCAAAATCTACAACAAGAACCTGGGGATCAAGATCTCCACAATAGCGTTCTGCAATACTTGGCGTTGCTGCGGCGCCTAGAAGACGGATCTCTGGACGCACTGCGAGGCTCTCGCTCAATAGCTTACGCGCGAGTGGGTTAGGATCGATAATAAAGACGCTGACAGGCTCTCGCATACAGCTCCTAACTTAAATTCGACTTGCGATAGATCGAACCATTAACTGGCTCGAGCCAATTGCGCGCAGCACGACTGTCTTCAGCCTGCCCAATAATCAACCAGCCTCCCGGCGCTAGAGACCGGCTAAGTTTTTCAATAACTGCCGATCGCATTTCTTCTTCAAAATAAAGCATTACATTTCGGCAAAAAATAACATGAAACGGCCGTCGAAAACTAGGAAAGGGATCAACAAGATTTAACCAGCGAAAAGTTGCTTCCTTACGTAACTTCTCATCTATGATTACAGAGCCATCTTCGTTGGCTTTAAACCATCGCTGCGCAAGAGTTTTTGGCACATTTTTTAAAGCATCTGCATTATAGATGCCTGCAACGCCCTTCTCAAGCGCTTGTCGAGAGATATCTGTTGCGAGCACGCCTGCGTCTAATAGCCAATAATCATCGCCAAAAAAATCGATCATTGAAAGTAAAATTGAGTAGGCCTCCTCTCCAGAGGATGAGGCTGCGCTCCAAATTCTGAGCTCGAACGCTTTAGAATTCTGCAAATCAGGTAGAATGACATTTTTTAAAAATTCAAAATGAGTATGTTCTCGAAAAAAATAAGTATGCGTTATGACAAAAATATCGGCCAAATGCTTTAAAGCTAAATCATTTCTTTTCTCTTCAATTTCGATAAATAAACCGCTCCACCCCCCCGGCCACTGATCTACATAATCTTGTAATTTACGTAAAATCCTAGGACTTAAACTGGGTGAAATAATAATGCCAAGGCGCGCTTTGAGTAAAGTGCGCAGACGTTCTAATATAATCTCGTTAACAATGTCCACGTTATTTATTTATCAGTTAAATGCCAAACGCCATCCCAGTTTTCTGGGGGCTCCAGGGTTAGCTTATGACACCGACGCATATAAAGTCGAGATGGGTTATTGGCTCCCTCAAGTTGTACGGCCTCCAATCGATCGCTCTCTTTAAATAATTTCAAGGCTTTTTCAAATCGCCCCTCTGTATATGCTAGAAAACCTGCATCAAAAATCTCAATCAATTCTTTTTCAGTTGTTGTAATATGATCAGCAAAGTTAAATAGTTCATAGCAGCTCAAAGCTTCGAGCTTGCCCTTGACCCGTACACGATCAATGATGCGGGAGGCATAACGTGAGTAAAAAGGAGCTAAAGTAGCCTCGCTAATCAGATTATCAACGCCATATTGTTTTGCTGCGCTTTCAAAGCGCGATGCTACATTAACAGAATCACCGATAATAGTTAGATCGACGCGCGCCTCTGCTGCGCCTATATCACATAAGATAACTTCACCGGTATTTATGCCTATACGAATTCCGATTGGATCAGCGGCGAGTAAAGCCGATGTTTCATTCATCTCTTTTAAAGCTTGACGCATCTTTAACATTGCATCTAGCGATTTCTTGCAAGAAGAATGACTACCATCTTCAAGCCAAAAGGCCATACAAGCATCGCCCATAAATTTATCTATATCTCCGTCACTCTCCATAATTACACGCGTCATCACATCAAATAATGTGTTGACTTGCTCAACAACTTGGCGAGGGGTGTTGCGTTCACAGCGAGCTGTAAAATTAACAATATCGCTGAATAAAATCGTTGCTGTCTTCCGATCAGCCCGAGCAGCGGCAGCGTCTCCTGACATAACAGATTTTTCTAACGCCATTCTGATAGACGCTTTGGAGACATAACGCTGTAATTGCGCCCGTTCGCGCTGAGCGCGACGGTCTGCGAGCGACCTTTCAATCATTGCCAACATTTTATCTGCTGAAAAAGGTTTACTGATAACGCCTAAGGCCCCTGCATTCATCACCATGCGGGAATCTGCATGACTTTCGTGAGCCGCTAAAATAATCGCGTCAGGTCGACGATCAGCGCTTAACGCCTTTAGACCATTCAGCATATCGATGATGCTGCCATCTTGAGGTTCTATTTCAGCTATAGCCAAATCACAATTAATACGCGACAAAGTTCGCAGCCCCGCCTTGATAGACGTTGCGTGATGCGGCCTAAATCCATGTTTTATGAGCGCTTTAATAATATTTCTTGCAAGACTCTCATCTTTTTCAAGAATAAGAATGTTTTCGCGTCCTGCATTAGGCTGACGCAACGCTCGATCTAAACGGTCAATTAATTCCTCAATGATGACAGGTTTAGTGATATATTCATCTACTCCCGCTTCAAATCCACGCTGCTGATCTGCTGCAGAACCTAAGCTACTCGACATAATGATGTAGGTTTCACCGATTTCAGGCAGATTTCTAATGGCGGCGCATGCTTCAAATCCATTGAGGCGCGGCATTTCAACATCACAGATAATAAGACGCGGCTTAACCTCACGCGCCATTTCTACGCCTTCAGCGCCATCATAGGCCTGAAAGACCTCGTAGCCGGCCTCTCTGAGCGGGCCAACAATTGTACTATGAACGAGACGCGAGTCATCAATCAACAAAACACGACGACTGACTTCATTACGTGAGTCAGCAACTTCTAGTAATTCTGAAACACTAACAGGATATTGAATAAAAGCATCAACTACGCCATCAGCGTGAATTGAAATGCTATGATCAGCCGAAAGTAGAACTATTCGTAATTTATCTAGAAATAAACGTTTAAGGCGCGCTGCGATTTCTATAAGACCATATTCATCATTGTCGGATTGTAAAATAAGAATTCCTTCCGACATCTGACTAATTGCTTCGGCGAGCGCTGGACGGTCAATAAACTGAAACCCCCGGCCTTGATTTTTCAGATGTGTTTCTAGAAATCGTCGGTATAATTCATTCTCAACATGAAAAATTATTGGGCGTTCAGAGTTCTGGGCTGAGCTCTGCTTTAATGAATTATTGTCAGGGGCCGCAATCACGATAGACTGCCTTCTGTAAGAAAAACTTCTTCCGCCTTAGGAGGCTCTATTATAGTTTCTAATTCTTCTAATAAAATGCCATCTAGTGATTTGATCAGAATTTCAATATCAAAAGGCTTATGGAAGAAATCCAACACGCCCAGTCGATCAAGACGCTGACGGTCGTAATGTTGATCCACAGAACGCCC
>OMIO01000013.1 GCA_900299115.1 Methylocystaceae bacterium
ATCCTAAATTACAAGCTCCAATAAATGAGTGAACATAATGACTTATTACAAGAAGAAGAAAGTCGTCTGGTGAAAGAAAACATAAACAACAAAACTTTGATTAGATTTATTTTAGAAATACATAGATATCAACATCTATATTCTCGTCGTCTTCACGAAGCTCACCTACATATTCCTCAATGATTAGGTCTTTGGAATCCAGTCCTTTCTCGTCAAGATAAGCGGCTATAGCTTCATAGGTAGCTTCTATTTCTTCATATGCTCCATGATGCTGAAACTTGAGCGCTTTACCGCTTGGCGAAGCGCCAATTTCTGCGCCATCGATAAGACTAAGTTTTCCTTCTGGCGCCGCAGTAAGCGGCAACATAGCCTCAAAATTAAATCCAGAATCATCAGTCTTAGTAAAAACCGTGATGGGTCGACCATTAACCGTTAGCCCAGCCTTTGCTACAGCCTCATTTAATCGACTCTGAGCTTGAAAAATTATTTTAGCTGCGTCCGGCCATTTACCCTGCCCCCTCAGCACGATCGCTGGACGTGCGTCGATCATCACAGCTTGACTGATTACTGCTGCTGCAACGCCATCTTGACTGGGCGTTGACGAACTATCCTTATCTTTTGGTTGTGTTAAAAAATTTTTTTCTTCTTTCTTAACTTCTTCATTGCCAAGACTGGGCTTTGTGGAGTCATTACTGACCTCAGCCGAACGAAAATTTGATAAAAATTTATATTCAAAAATAATTATTGCTACTACAATCAGCAAGAATGCGGTTGCAGCTAACAGCCGATATGGTCTTAAAAACTGTAATAGGCCACGTAACAAGTCCATTCCTGATGCAACTCCTTGATTGAGGGCTAGTTGTATGACGTTCCACATCAGGCGTCGGTCTGTCTACAACAAGCGCATATTGGCCTTCATGTTCAACTTTCTTTATATACAAGCCCGCGAGACGGAAAAAGCTAAAAACCATATCCTATGACACATCCACTTGATAATCATCTAATCTTTCGCATGAACGGGGCTGGAAATGAGATCCTGGTCCTAGACCTACGCGGAGAGGATTACATCCTTCCACCTCAAGAAGCCTGTGCAATCGGCGCTCAACCAGGTCTACATTTTGATCAGCTCATGGTCCTGCACGATCCGATATCATTAAAAGATGACGCATTTATGCGGATCTATAACCTTGATGGCTCCCAGTCAGCCGCCTGCGGCAATGGCACTCGGTGCGTTGCCTTCGTTTTAGCTCGTGAGGGTAAAACAAAATTACATCTAGAAACACAGGCAGGGCAGATTAGAACCTACCAGCTGACTGACACAATCTTCACAGTTGATATGGGACCTCCCCGGCTAAATTGGCATGAAATTCCGTTGGCATTTGCGACAGATACACTCAACGTGAAATTAATACCTGCAATTCTAGATGCCCCCACCCACTTTTCCGCTGTCAGCATGGGGAATCCTCATGCAATTTTTTTTGTTGAAGATATAAATTTGATTGATCTTGAAAAGATAGGCCCACTTATTGAACGTCATAGCCTTTTTCCCCAGCGCGTAAACGTCTCATTCGCCCAAATCATAAACTATGCAGAGATCCAACTGCGTGTCTGGGAACGCGGAACAGGTGTAACAAAAGCATGCGGCTCAGCAGCATGTGCAGCTTTAGTGGCGGCCGCTAGAAGTAAACGCTCAGGTCACGAAGCGCTCATTCGCCTACCTGGCGGAGATCTTCAAATTAAGTGGAGACAAGATAATAATGTTGAAATGACGGGTCCAGTGGAATTTGAATTTGAAACACGTCTTAATAAAAATTTTCTCGGAACTACCTAGGAATGAAAAATTTGGCTAATAAAATTGAAATAATATCATTTGGATGCAGATTAAATATTGTAGATTCAGAGAATCTAGCTCAGGATTATATTTCTAATATCGAAAAAACTAATCCAACAATACTTATAAATACGTGCGCAGTAACTGCCGAGGCTATGCGACAAGCAACCCAATCAATCCGGCGAGCGCATCGCGAAAATCCAGAGGCAGAGATTATTGTTGCAGGTTGTGCAGCACGTATAGAACCTGAGATATTTGAAAATATACCAGGAGTGAATAAAGTTCTCCGCGATCAACTTCCAATACAAGCTCGCGTTGCCTCAGAAGGTACTCGAGGCTTGCTCGCAATTCAAAATGGCTGCGACCATCAGTGCACCTTTTGTATTATTCCTCAAGGACGAGGCCCCTCTCGTTCTGCCTCATCACATCAAATATTACATCAAGTAAGAAATTTATTAGAGATTGGGAAAAAAGAGATTGTTCTTACAGGTGTAGATTTAACTAGTTATCAAGAAGCGGGGCTTAGTCTTGGTGGACTCGTAAGACTAATTCTAAAAGAATTTCCTGAATTACCCCGTCTTAGACTTTCCTCAATCGATTGCGTTGAAGCTGACGATCAACTCCTTCAGATGTTTGCAGAGGATGAGAGACTGTGCCCACATCTGCATTTGTCCCTGCAATCAGGCAATGACTTGATACTCAAACGTATGAGGAGACGTCATTTAAGAGGAGATGCTATTCAATTTTGTGCAAATTTACGTAAGGCGCGCCCTGACATTATTTTTGGTGCAGACTTTATTGTTGGTTTCCCAACTGAAACTGATGAAATGTTTACAGATACTTGCAGGCTAGTTGATGAATGCGGACTAACTTATCTCCATGTATTTCCCTTTTCTCCAAGACCCGAAACTCCAGCTGCTAAAATGAAGCTAACAGCTCATCAAATAATAAAAGTTAGATCCGAGAAATTAAGGCTACTCGGCAATCAAAAAAAATTAGACCACTTAGATAAGTGTATTGGGAAAACTTTTAGGTTTTTAACAGAAAGAGGTGGCGTAGCGCGTGCGCCAAATTTCGCGGTAGCGAAAACGCCGACACAACCTGCAGGCGTTTTTTTAGATATGAAAGTTATGGGCCATGATGGCCGCACACTTATAGTCTAATTATTAGATTCATAAGATCGCGTATAAAAATGGTCCAGCCTGATAAACTAATAATGAAGATAAAAACATTAAAAATACGCCCTGGATTAGAAAATAGGATATTATAAATACTTA
>OMIO01000014.1 GCA_900299115.1 Methylocystaceae bacterium
ATCAAATATCTGCCTTCAATTATTCATTTTTTTGAAAAGCTTACTCTTTGTAAAAATTATACGCCACATCTGAACAAGACTAAATAAGCCATGGCGACATAAACCTATCAGGAGTAAAAAATGACAGGTGATTTTCTTTTTTTTCTATATTTTATTCTTGCAGCTATTGCAGTTTTGATTGTTTTACAACCAGAAAAATTTGTTGTTACAAGATCAGCTATTATCGATGCTCCGCCAAAAAAGGTTTTTGGTTTGATTAATGATCTTAAGAAATGGAAATACTGGTCGCCGTGGGCCGAAAGCGATCCAACAGCACAAATTTCATATAGCCCAAAGACTGTCGGGCGCGATGCAGAGATTCAATGGTCTGAGAGCAAAAAAGCTGGAACTGGCTCCATGAGGCTAATCGAGAGCATAGCTTATAAAGAAATCCGATTTAATCTTGATCTCACTCATCCTTTCAAGAGCAATAATGAAGTCAGCTTTTCATTAACTCCGGACAAGAATTCAAACGGCGCAAAAACTCTCGTGGTTTGGTCAATTAAAGGCAGCGACACATTCATCTCCAAATTTTTTAACCTACTCATTTCAAGGGATAAAATGATTGGCAAACAATTTGAAGAAGGTTTAAAGAGTTTAAATCTTACCGCTCAAAAAGATCACAAATCTCTCTGGAGTTTTTTTAAATTCTAATTTTATTGTAGCTTTAATTCGTCAATGAAGATCAATAGTCAGTTCTAATAGATCACTTCTATTAAGATGATTGATCTTAGATCTTAAGCATTTATTGATTTAGATCTATAAGTCGACCGATAGAAAGCGTTTCCTGCTGATTATCCACTACAGTCGCATGCGAACTGACTGGTAAGCAGAACCCCAAAACAAAGGCAGCTAACGCCATAGCAACAATCAAAGCCAAAGAAACTTTGAATTGACGACGAATTGACGCATAATTTGATGTGGCATCTGAATAGTAGCTCATTGCGATATCCCTCATGGTTAAACAACGTTTAACTTAAGGATATTTTGGCGGATGTGCGCCAGCGCACATAGAAGGAGCATCCCCCTTCCCCAATACAAAAGCGGATTAAACAAGGGAGTCTTATTATGGAATGATCCATTAAGAAATATTATCAATTAGCTCGCAAAGCATGAGTAGTTCTATAATTTTTATTTATGCTTATGGCCCTTTTGCTGCTTTTCTTTTTTTACTTCAAGTTGTTGAGGTTCTGTTTCTCCCGCATCAGATTCCTTGGGGTTTGCAGGGAATATAGCTACAAGCAATCCCGCTTCATCTTTTTCGGGCATCGAACAATCTACATCGATACCTGAGATTTCTTTTTCTGCTGATGTTGTCGATGCGCTTTTTGCTGCATTAAGACATTTTTTTACTGCTTCAGTAATCACTGAAGCTTCTTTGTTAACGAGCGTATCGCTTGCTGAGGCGATAACATTATACCATTCTGCTGTTGGCTGAGAGTCCTTAGAGATAAAAGTCAAAGACATTCTTGATGGATTAGAACAGTCGAGAGAAATAGAAGACTTGGTAGCGGCATGATCGAGTAAAACTTCATGGCCTTCAGTGGAAATATGTTGAACTTTGGCTGTTGTTTTATCTTCAATATTTTTAAGCAACTTTCTACATTCTAAACTTTTAGGAGCTCGTACAGCTTCAACTATAGATTTAGCTTTGTCGCCAAGTTTAGAGGACTCTATCGTTGTCTCAAGCTTTTGAATGCTTGGATTACTGCTATTAAAAAAAACATATCCCGCTACGGCGGCGCCAAAAAGGACCAAGATTAGAAATATTCTCATAGCAAACTCGTTTTGGACCGGACAATGATGCTGTTATTACTTTTAACATAAATTAGGTCAACTCCCTCAATAAATATATTCCATGCCTAATTTTAAAATTCTTTCTACTTAGGCTTAAAACTTCGGGAACAAAAATCACAATTAATGCAGTTAATTTTGCGTAATTTAATAAAAAAACCGGAGAGAATAATCTCTCCGGCTTATACAAAAGATTGATTATGGATCTTTGATAGATCTAGCAATCACGCATCATATTCGCCAGATTGTTTAAACTGATCGACTGTCCAATTTCTCTGGGTCATAATCATTTTAACCCATTGTGGCGGATGAGCGCCTCGACCTGACCAAGTATCTCCAGAAACATGATCCTTATACTTAATGATTGAAGCTTTTTCTCCGTCGCCAGCTGCTGGCTTACCGGCTTTACGACCCTTCTTAGCCGTATCTGGAAATAAGTCGCCAAGATCTAAACCGGCTTTGGCGAGCTTGGCTTCTATCTCAGCGCGTAAATTTTCTTTGCCGGCGTCTTTGCGACGGGCAATTTCACGATGCGCACGTTCAATCATTGACAGAATTTCAAGATCGGACAAATTTGCGAATTCTTCACTCACCGCATAACTCCTAAAATCTTCGACAGACTGGGCCCTTACAGGACGTAACGGCCTATTGATAGTTGAAAGAGCGGATTTATTTCGCGGTAGTTTTTTGACCGACTTCGCCGCGATTTTCAGCGCTTTTAATAGTGACTTGTCTTCAGCCTCTATACTTTCTGAAGCTTGTGTTTCTAACAGACAAGGCAGGATACGCCCTCTTGCCAAAGAGTCGCTAGCGTCTTGCATGTGGCTGAGAGGCGACTGTTGTGACTTAGCGGTGCTAAAGATTGCGTGGGCTTCTTTATGTATTTCACTTGTCCGTCGATCAGACACGATGCGATCCGAAATGCTTCTCGAATCACTTTTGAGCTCCACATTTTCTGTTTGTATAAGGCTTGGGTGGAATGGAGCGTTTAGTAACCTAGCTGACCTCGACTTGTAAGCTCTCGCAAACAA
>OMIO01000015.1 GCA_900299115.1 Methylocystaceae bacterium
AAATCTTTCAATATAAATTTCTGATGCTCGACGCAAAATATCACGCCTTAATGGTTTAAGAGATCTTTGTGATAATATATTGCCTGCGCCCATTTTTTTTAGATCTATTATTAAATCCAACAGTGAGTCGTAGCGTATTGTAAAACTATCAACATCTGCGACGGGTAAAGCGAAACCTGCACGTTGAAGCAAATGGCCAACATCCTTAATTTCAACAAAAGGAAATACTCTTGGACTTACGCCGCCGGTAATTTCTTCCTCAGCCTGGGCAAAAACAGTTCGCAATTCAATCAGGCTTAAGCCTCCTGTTAAGCAAGCAATAAAAAATCCATCGGGTGAAAGTAATTGTTTTATTTGTGTTAGAGCCCCAGGCAGATCATTCACCCATTGCAAAGATAAACCACTCACAACCAGATCAAAGTAGCCCGTTTTAAAGGGTAGCTTTTCCTCATCTGCGATAATGTCGCCTGTTATCAGATTTGCAGTAATCGGCATATTGCGCCCAGTAGCGCATACCGCCATTGAATAATTTTTAGCCCAGTAACTAAGATCTAATGATCGTTCGAAGGGTCGTTTTATTGTCAGCAGTCTATCCGTTAGATCCTCCGCTGTTCTTAATAATAAGAAATCAGGGGTCTCTGGATAATTGAGACTCTTTAGTCGTTTTCTGAGTAATTGACGGTCAAATATATTCGGCGCGCCCGAGCCAGACACCATGACTACCTACCTCTACCAGTGGTTTCTTTAAAGGATTGTATTAAACTACTTGTTATTCGTCTCAGCTCTTATGATCAGACTGACACTATGGCCTAATAGTCCTTCGCTCTTGGCTTACCTTTGCTCCGATACTTAGTCATAAAGAATCACCTAAGAGGTAAATTTTAATTAAATTAACGATTCATTAACTCTATAGCTGTGGAAGAATCAGACATGAGCCATAGACCTATAGCAACGAATCCAACAGTGTTTGTTTAGCTTGATAGACGCGTCGTCGCAGTGGCGTCATGTAGTCCCAGCATTAGAGTTCATATTGGCCTCAATCGATTCGTCTGTAGGTCATTGGAGTTAGTTTAACGCCGTCAGATTTGTTGGCTTAAATTTTCTTGATGTGTTGGAACTAATGATGCGTCTTTTGTGTAAAAACTGGGTACAGCGTCCGTCCTAAGTCACAAAAACAAGGTTGGCTTATGCTAATCGCATCAGAAAAAAAATACATAGAACGTTCAGAACATCCCGTAGATGTCGTTGAGCAGTTAGCTGCGTCTAACGATTGGTCGTTTGATCGTGATGACGAAGATGAAATATCTATTGTTGTTACCGGTGCTTGGACAGAGTATCATATCGCCTTCACTTGGCTCCCTGACTTAGAAACATTGCATGTCAGTTGTGCTTTCGACGTTAAAGCGCCAGAGCGTCGTCGCACGGAGGTCACGCGTCTAATTGGTGCGATCAACGAACAGATGTGGATCGGCCATTTTGATTTCTGGCCTGATCAGAGCGTAGTCATGCATCGTCATGGCCTCCTTTTGTCCGGAGGCGCTCATCCCTCTGCGCCTCAATGCGCTGCATTACTTGATAATGCGCTTCGCGCCTGCGAACGCCATTATCAGGCATTTCAATTTGTGCTCTGGGCAGGAAAATCAGCTAAAGAGGCTCTAGAGACTGCAAATTTTGATACTCTCGGAGAGGCTTGACCCTTGAGCCGACTGCTGGACAAACGTTTCGCCCTCATCGGGGCAGGAAATATGGGTTTTGCCCTATTGGCTGGTTGGGCTGGTCAAGGTCTGCAGGGTGAGGCGGTCACAGTCATTGAGCCCAATCCATCTGCTCAACTGCAAAACTTATGCAAAACCAAAGGATTTAATTTATTTTCCGAGCCAAAATCACAATCCCCTAGCGATGCCATAGTTCTAGCGATAAAGCCTCAAATGCTCGATGAAAGCATTCACGCCGCGGAGAAATTCCTACATCCTGGCGCAGTATTGATTTCTATTTTGGCCGGAAAAAGCATCAAGGATCTCTCAGCGCGTTTTCCTCAAGTCACATCCATCGTGCGCGCGATGCCCAACACACCAGCGGCCGTTGGTCGTGGAATGACGGGCCTTTACGCTAACGACGCAACTAGCGTCCAACAGCGGGATTTAACGGAAAGCCTTCTTAATCCTATTAGCCGGTTAGAATGGTTATCTCAGGAAAAAGAGATAGATATGCTAACTGCTATTTCAGGTTCTGGCCCCGCTTATGTCTTCTATTTAGTTGAGAGCCTGGCCGCGGCAGGGGTTAAACTTGGGTTATCGACCGACTTATCACAAAGGCTAGCCCGCGCCACGATTGAAGGGGCAGGGGAGCTCTTACATCAAATGCCGAACGTCTCCGCCGAGGAACTTCGCAGGCGGGTTACTTCTCCGGGTGGAACGACAGCTGCAGCATTAGCCATTTTGATGAAAGACGATGGTCTATCTTTGGTTTTAGAGGAAGCTGTTATAGCAGCAAGAAAACGCGCGGAAGAGCTTGCTGGTTAAATTCTAGGCCATAGGTGACTTTCCTTTTCTAATAAAGCAAATTAGCGCGTTCCATTTCACGGTGCGGAGAACGACCATGAGTAACCCACGCGAGAAAGTTGTCGACGCAGCGCTCGTTTTAGCCACCCGACGTGATTATGGGGATGTTACACTGAGCGATATTGCACATGAAGCTAATATATCACTCGCCGAATTGAGAGATCTCTTTCCCTCTAAAGGGGCTATTGTAGGAGGATTCTTACGTCGAATAGATCGACAAATTCTACAAGAACAAAATGAAATACATCATACCGAACCCATGAGAGAAAGACTATATGAAGTTCTAAAGCGTAGATTGCTTGCTCTTCAACCCTATCGTGACTCTATCCTGAGCATCAAAAACTGGGTTTCCCGAGATCCCTTGATGCAGACAGCCTTAAATAGGGAGGTGATTAATTCCATGCGCTTTATGTTGGAAGCGGCAGAGATTGAAAGCGATGGAACGCTCGGAGCTGTAAAATTACAAGGTTTGGTTTTTGTCTGGTGGCGTGTAATCGATGTTTGGCTTGAAAAGGGGTTAGATGAAGCCTTGCATCAACTCAATCAGCAATTATCAAGAGGCGAGCAATTCGTCTCTCACGCTGAACAGGTTATCAGCATTATACAACCTGCACGTGATTTTTTCGGAAAATTCATGCACTTAAATCAAAAGTCGCATCATGTTGATGACGACATCCCTCATCCTAAATCCTAATTTATAAGGGCAGAGTGACGGTAGCCCGAAGACCTCCAAGAGGACTTCGATCTAGTTCAATATCGCCTCCATGCGCACGAGCAATATCTCGAGCAATAGCTAGGCCGAGGCCTGAATTTGCCGTATCTTGATTTCGAGACTCATCCAGCCTGTAGAAGGGCCTGAAAGCATCTTCGCGTCTTTCAACAGGAATGCCTGGCCCATTGTCATCAATATGAATGACCATAGCATCGCCCGTATTTTTTGATGAAAATTCAAGCTTTTCACCATAACGTTGAGCATTCCCTACAAGGTTAGCTAGCAGGCGTTTCACAGACGCCGGACGCGAAATGATGACTGGATCGCCATCAACACTAAAAGTTGCCTGTAGACCCCGACGCTCCGTATCAGCCTTCAGTTCCTCGAATATAGTACTGATATTAGTCGGCGCAGACGCTTCGCCGCCGTCGCCCCGCGCAAAGGCTAGATAGGCTTCGACGATACGCTCCATCTCATCAACGTCTTTCCGCATTTCAATGGATTCACTTGATTCATTAATGAGCGCTAGCGATAGTTTAAAACGTGTAATAATAGTTCTTAAATCATGAGATACGCCATTAAGCATTGTTGTTCTTTGCTCTATTGCGCGCTCCACACGACGTTTCATTTCTAAAAAGGCCGCGCCAGCTCTTCTAACCTCACGCGCGCCTCTAGGGCTAAATTTTATATCTCGACCTTTGCCAAATTCTTCAGCCGCTTCTGCTAACCGTAAAATAGGCCTTATTTGATTGCGTAGAAAAGATGTCGCAACAGCAAGGATAATGATAGAGGCGACTGCCATCCACATAAAGAAAATATAGGAATTAGAGGCATAAGCATGCGTGCGATTAATCAGCATACGCAGTGTTGAGTCATTAAGCTCTACTTGAATTTCGATAAATTTACGAGATAAAGATGTATTAATCCAAAAAGGCTGCGAAATATGCCGCGATAATTCCTTATTTAACGCTTGATCTAACAAAGCAAAGAGTGAGGGTTTTTTTGAAGCTGTTGGTATTGGGCTTTTGGGCAGAACAGTTAAATCAATATTCATTGCTGTTGCGGCAATGTTGCGTAATTTTTCTCGGTCTATGTCATCAGGAAATTCATTATAAATATCAATAATAGTTGCAACCTCACGAGCTACTCCAGCAGATAATCTATAGGTAACAACTTCCCAATGCCTTTCCATAAAAACATAGGCAACAGCTGATTGAAGAAGTACAATTGGCAATATTACTATTAATAATGCACGCGCATATAATCCTTTTGGCATGCGATCATGTAGCCACTCTGTAAATCTTCGCCAGACATTGTGTGGCGCGGAAAGCAGCTCTTTCAATAAATCGTTCACAGAAGCAGCTCCGTAGTTCAAAGTTTATAGACTGGTTGTTCAACTATGCTGAATTGATAGCCATGACCACGTATGGTTTTTAAATATTGGGGCGATTTTGGATCTTGTTCTAACTTCCGTCGTAATCGAGCAACTTCGACGTCAATACTTCTTTCAGAGATAAGCGATCGACCGCTTGCATAGGCAAGATCGCCTCTAGAAACACATTTATTTGCGTTAGAAATAAGTATTTTTAACATGTCTCTTTCTCTCAAGGTGAGAGAAACGCTTTCATTATCTTGATAAAGATGACCCGTATCAATATTGAAAACAAAAGAACCAAAAGAAATATTTCTATCAAAATTGGAAATTGCTTTTGAGCGCTTTAAAATATTTGCAACCCGCAATAATAA
>OMIO01000016.1 GCA_900299115.1 Methylocystaceae bacterium
TCAGCCGGATCAGCCCCCTCTCTAACCTTAGACAGAGCCTTTTGAGCCAGGAGCCTCGCTTGCTCGGGGGTAATTTCGCCAAACCTACCCAGGCTCAAGAACCGGCGTCGCCCTAGGTGCCTGTAGCGACCAGAAAGCTTTTGAGGCCGCTACTCTCGACCCTAACCCCAAAACCTTTGAGCTCGGTGTCCCAGAGGACATAGCGAGACTCAGAAGGCTTGGCGGCATCGATTGTACGCTTTGAGAGTTTAAGGATATGATCGGTCATGACAGTACCAACTTAAACCACCAACTAAGGACTAAATTTGGTGTCCACATGGTGTCCAATTGAAATAAAGTCATCGGATAGAGGATGCAAGACTGGCGTTATTTAAATTACTGTTATATAATGATATATCGCATCATAGCGCGCCGTAGCGAAAGGCCGGAAATGTCAAAAATACCAACTCTTAATCAGCGGGTCCAAGGTTCGAGCCCTTGTGCGCCCACCAATCAAATCAGCTACTTACGTTGATTTTTGGTCGCTGAAAACTCCCTCTAAAAAGTTATAAACTGCTATAAACTTTCTGAGAGGGCATTAAAGCTAAGCTTCAGCTTTTCGAGCTCCTCGGCTGTTCTCTCAAAAACGACCGCCTAAAGCCTCATCTTTTGGCTCTGTGATTGCTTGCCGATAATTTAGACCCCATGGGTCCAATGATCGTTCGTCGGAGTTAGTTACAAATGGCCTTTCAAGTTCCTCAAGAAAATTCGACAGTCATTCCCGTGTCCTTTGGTATCGGACTTCTACTGGCTGGCCGTTACATTCTCGGAACTGCCGCTATAGCCATCGGCGCTGTTGCTTATTTGAGATCGAAACACTTCGAAGCAAGATCGGCTCATAAGCCTGAAGTTCATTGGAATGACCTGTCGTTCAAAGAAAAGCTCAGCTCTATTGATAGCTGGTATTACTCAAAAGACGGCGAGATAGTTGGTCCACTAGGTGAAGGCGCCATTCTTCATCTTTTCAAGAGCCATAAAATAGCCAAGAACGCACTCGTCTATAATTCAATAATATCAAATGAATGGATACCGTTTGAACAGACACATCTATATCGAAACCAGATTGATAAGAGCTAATTAAATGAAATTTCCGAAAATCATTACGCTGATTACACTCATGACTTCTTTTTTAGTCTCTCTGATTGGAGTTGCCGCCGCCCAGCCCTCCAAGAGGGCACAACCGATGGTCAAATCTAAAACAAGTGACTTGAAGGTTATTGATACGATTGAGTCAAAAGAAGCAGAGGACAAAAACGCCCGGAACGGCAACGGTTGGAACGGCTCTTACATTGGCGCAAATGCAGGAGCGAGTTTTGGGGCAACAGTGGGAACAAATGCTGTGATTCCACTGGGATCTGAAGAGAAGTAATGGGATACATGCCTGTTTGCCGCAACAATACATCCGATCACTACTGAACCAATTGCCAGAATCGCTCTTTAACTTGCAAAAGCGCGCGCCCTTCATTACCCACTCTAGTATGATCCCTGATTATAGAAACGATATCCCGTCGTACGGCTAGATTCGATAGAAAATACCCGTGACCAAACATGTCGGATTCATCCGACACGGATATAAATTCTGCAGCACCGCCAAAATCATTGTCAGCCTTATCGTGATTCTCTTTGACAACCTGACCAAGTCGAAATTCACTTCCGAATAACTCCTTAGATGCATCAAGAGCTTTGTCATTTGTTGAAGTATAGACCGTGATCTGTATCTGGCCAGGATAAAACGGGGCGCGATAATTAACCTCGCGCCCGTATGGTAAATCGGGATCAGACACAATCGCCCTTACTCTTGTAGATGCAACATCAATATCCATATCTGGCGCAGCTAGTATGATATTCTCAAGCTTAAATCTTTTTCTCAATGATTCTCGCTGAGAATACGCCTCAATGGCGAGCTGTTGGGCTGCTGACGCAAGAACGTCTGATCCACGACTATGCGCGATGACATGTACTTTGCCAACGCTTTTTGTATCAGCAATCATTCTAAATGTTTTACGAAGGTCTGGAACTGAGAATTCACCAGACTCACGATCAACATTATATCCGAATAGGACACCCTTTGTACCACCCGCTGGCCAAGTAAATGCGATGCAAACAAATTCATTTACTCCCAAGTCATTGCAGAGTTGAGCTGCAGATTTCACAGCATCATCAAATGAATTGTTATAACCATGGATAAAAACAACGACTTCTTTTCTAGATGATAGGCGAATTCTATCTTCAAGCTCGTGCTGAAAACTCATTCGTGCTTTCTTATGATCGCTAATTATCACATTAGATCGAACATAATGATCGCTAATTTTTTCCAATGCGTAAGGCGTGCTCGGGAAGCGTCCAATTTCTTTCGGTTCAGTCATTACCGAACTCGTCACATCGGCTCCAACGACTTGAACTGAACCAAAAGCCAGGGAGTGAGAGCGGTCCGAGCTGTATGTGGAAGCTCCATTCTCGAGGATGACTGTCGCGCGATTAGTTACATATAGTATATCTTCAGATGCCTGCGACGCAGCATTTAGTGTCTGCGCTCTCGAGGCTCCACTAACCGTCAAGCAACCAAACAAAAACGCCATGCACATGCCGTAGAGGGTAAAACAAATTCTAACTGGGAGGATCACTGGACAGCTCATTCCTACGATGACTCTGCGATTTATAGCATTATCTTGTAAATTTTAGCTTTCTACCTTGATTCTCGCATCCAACCGCTCCCCATATTGCTCTAGTAGACAAACAGAGAGACGAGAATGTATGGGAAATGACTAAACTTCTGGCTGCGCTCCGCATGCAATGACCATATTTTACTCTGATGAGCGCATCTGAACACTGATTACTCAGCACGCCTTCTATCGATATTGCCCACGCCTATCCGTGGGATACCATATATATAACGACCAAACTCAGCACAGGCGCTGTGTCGAGCATAGATACGACTCAGGCAAAAAATCAGCCGACAAAAACAGACAGTGGCTGGAATAGTTTTTATCGACGTAAGTGCCGGAATCATTTTAGTGGAACAGCGGGGACGAACCTGGTCATCCCCCTGAGATCGAACGAAAATAGACCGCCAATACCATGCGCGTCGTCACACATATTCTGCTCAGCCAACAGCAATTATTGAATCTCCAAATAGATACTTCACTTCTTCCTTTATATAAAACTAGCTGTCCACAATCTGACTGGCTATTTGTTTTTTAGTTAGTGAAAAGTTTGAGCATTCTCAGGCTGTGCTTTTTTAGCCTTGCGTTGGCTTGACCCAGCCTTTCCGCCAAAAGCGTCATTAAAAGCACTCGGAATCTTATTGTGTCCAAAAGTATCCTCGAAAGCGTTCGGGATTTTGTCGTGACCGAACGCATCTTCAAAAGCATCAGAAATAGCGTCTCCCGCATAGGCCGCATTTGCGGATACGAAAATGGCTAGAGCGACAAAGGCTATCTGAATTTTGGGGCTCTTGAACAAGATTTTTCTCCTTTAACTAATTGTCATATCAAGGCTTATTATACGTCATATTCACCAGAGGTCTTGAATTGTTCGAGCGTCCAACGCCTCTCACTCATAATTGATTTAACCCAATGAGGAGGGTGAGCGCCTCGACCGGACCACGTCCCCTGAGAAACTGGATCACGATACTTTACTGGCGCGGTCTTGTTTTCACCTTGCTCTTTGGTTTTCTTGGATTTCTTTCCAGCACCAGGGAATAGATCGGACAGATCTAGCCCAGAGTGCTTGAGCTTCTCTTCGATCTCCTGCTTCAACTTATCTTTCGCCGAAACTTTACGGCGCTTAATCTCTACCTGAGCCCGTTCAATCAGAGCCGTCAGATCTAGAACGGTCATTTTGTCTAAATCAAAATCCATTGCGTAGCCTTTCTACTAATTCTGCGAGATCTAAATTGCTGCATGCCGAGCATTGGCATCAAACCACAATACAATTTATACAAGACGATTCCATTTAACCACTCAGAACGCAAGCAAAAAACACTAGGCAAAACATCATGGCCCCTCTAAATTTTTCTGCTTCAACCCCGGAATCAAACCTATATAATACGGCATAATAATGCTCAATTTATATCTATTTCACTTTATTTAAGAACACTCAAAAATACATTTAAACCTAATTTTTATAGGACCTAGTCATTATCCAAGCCATAAAAGTTATATCTATAAAAATCATCTTGCATTGTTTCATTTTTCTTTTGCTCAAGGCATTTTATCTCAGCCTTCAGATTTTCTATTTTACCATTTATTGATGCACTATCAGGCTCTCCCAAAACAGCTAATGGCAAAACCGAGTCATTCAAAACACACCAAGCCATGGCTGGTTGAGAAGCTAGAGACAAAAGCAGGACCATTAGCCGCGACATACTTCTCTTTGTAAAATAAATAAGCACCCTAGCCTCCTTACACGACCAGCCTATGATCAAGCGCCCTTTACAACAACTGCTTCAAAGTCTTCGTAAGAGAATTGATACGCAAAATCGACGGCCGCATGGTCAATGCCACAACTTCAATATAGTGTGTTAAACTACAGCGACTAAAGATCTCTTTCATATTCAAAACCAGAATGAAGAAAAATACAATTTATTTCTGTTGTGAAGCGCCGCGCCTCTGCGCCCGGGAATAATAGCGTGCGATCTCTCTCAATTCTTCAATAGTCATTTCTCCTCCCATCAACGCCATCGTCTGATGTTTGCGCTTTCCTGACTCAAACGCTCTGATTTGTGAAATAATATAGTTTTCACTTTTTCCAGCGATAGATGGAACCTGATCAGGGACAGGCGAGCGTCCGCCAACCCCGTGGCACGTATCACAATTTATTTTAATGTCATTAAAGCGGGAAAGCGTAACTTCCGTCGCATTTGCCCCATAAGCATGTACGACCAGCAGGAAGACGGCGAGCAACAGAGATCTCATCATGACAAATATTCGCACATAATTATCTAATTTCACAATAA
>OMIO01000017.1 GCA_900299115.1 Methylocystaceae bacterium
GCAACTGGAGCCTTGCGTGAAGGCAGATCAGCTGCAAGCGCAGAACCTGAAAGAATGGCGAGTGAAACCGCCGAAAGAAGAATTTTTTTCATATGAGTGTCCGTCCTTGTAAGCTTGTGTTCTAGAGATCCATCAAGAATGATTTCTCATTGAATAGATCTAACGCTAGTAACGCGCAGATTGAGTCAAAGTTCAATTGATTAAATGGATTGAACCTACGATTTCACCGCAGCGTGACAAATTAGCAACATTTTTGTTGGCATAAACGGCTTAACTCTCGATGGGCCTATGAATTAAAAATCAATCGAAAGCATAGGATAATTTTATATTTTATAAAAAATATAGATTGGACCGGGACAGTTGGTGTAGAAGCTATAAATTCATGCTTGACTAGCGGCGCTATAAAATTAATCACGAACTGATAAAAAAATTGTGGTTAATTTATCATTAATTTGAGAAGCGAGTGTAATTTTTTAGCCTCATCGCTGTAAGCCGGCCACTTCGCGGTTTGAAAAATCAAGTCGCGCCGCAAGAGTTCGAACAACAAATTTATGAAAAGCATGAGCTAATTCGGGCGCCTCATTCTCCATGTGCTGAAGAGATTTTTGTGAAATTTTATAAACAACCGTGGGTTCATCCGCCACGACGGATGCGCCGCGCAAGGCATTGCGATAAAGTCCCATTTCGCCAAGCAAAGTATGGCCCAGCATACTGCGCAATCGAAACTCGAAGCCCTCGGGGGATTTAAATAAGATGGTGACGCGGCCAGTTGAGAGAATATAAAGACTGTCGGCTCTCTCGCCTTGATTAAATAATATATCGCCTGGCTCGAATTTTTTGATTTCTATATATTTTCCAAGAAGATCAACCTGATCTACCGAGCCCAGTTCCGATTTAAGCCATTCAGAAGTCGTATGACTTAAAAGGTTATTATCATCTGAAGCTTTAAGTAAATTATCTTCACACCATTCCAAAGCGGCATCAAGATTATTGAATATTCGACAAATGTTATCTTCTCCTTCGTAGATAACGCCTCCCAGACTTAGTGATTGGGCTACCTGTTCTGAGAGATTGGAGAAAACGAGTTGAAATCCCTCACGCTCTGACAGGTGGCGTAATTTTACAAGCGTCATTGCGGCGGAAGAATCTATGCCCAAGACTTGTTTGAAATCGAGTATGAGGCTGTAACAAGGTTGCTGGCTAGAAGATATTATTGATTTTATGTTTGAGAGTAAGTGATGCGCACTGCCAAAGAACACAAATCCATGTAACCACATGATTTGTATTCGCGAACCATTTTTTTGAAGCGTTTCGACCTGATAAATTGGACGATCTACGCGGCTAGAAAAATTACCGCGATCCATCGCATGTTTAACGAGTCGTACGCGAGCTGTGTTAACCACAAAAGTGACGCAAGCGGCGATGATTCCTACGCCTACGCCTGCAACAAAATCAAAACTTATAATTGTCAGAAAGATAATGCATAGTTGTAAATAGTCTGCTGGCTGCATAAGTCGCCAGCTTTTAAACAGCCACTCATAAAGCATGCTGCCGCCAAGCTGTATGAGGACAGCGCCAAGAATGGGCATTGGCACAAATCCCAAAGCAGAAGGGCCAAGGGCCAGAGGGAAAAGGCAAAGTGCGCCCACAAGAAACCCGCTGATGCGTCCTCTTGCCCCAATTCTAAAACTAAATAGTGTCCTGCTAACGGAGAGCGTTCCAACGGTGCCGCCTGCAAGTCCGGCTAAAATATTAGCGAGCCCATTCAATCTTAATTCATGGTCGAGATCGATGTCATTTTTTGTTTCGACTTCGATTGCCATAATGCTCAATAAAAGGGTTGCGATAACGACCGTTACAAGCGCCAAATATTGTCCAGAGCAATTTAAAATCTCTTGAAGTTCAATTTTTGATGCTGACGTAATGAGCCACGGTGTCGGGGCATCTACCGCGGTTGCAGAAATTTTTATGAGCCAGCCTGATTCTCGAGCAATATCGAGTGGGGTTCCAGAATATAAAATAGCTGCGAGTATACTTGCGCCGCCACAGACAAGTAATGTTGGAAATGCTAGAGGAAAGCGTGAGCACTGGGCAATATGCAGCGCTAATGCGAATAAGACGCCGATGATTAACTTTGATGAATGTGCGCCATTTGAAAGATCAGCTAGCAGCTTGAGAGAAATTGGTTCCTGTGTAAGCACTCTTATCGCGCCGACAAACAGAAACCATCCGGAGGCCGCCATAAAACCGCCAATAACGGGGTAAGGCATAAAGCGAATCCAGCGACCTAACTTGAGTGCTCCACAGATATAAGAACTAACGCCAACGATTAAAGTACCTAAAACGAGAGCAGCTAAAATTGTCACGCCGGCGATGTCTGCTTTTCCTTTGGAATGAAGATCCGCTCCGATCATTACAACAAGCGACGCCATGACGGCGACGGCTTTGGAATCTGGTCCGGAAATAGCAAAAGGCAAACCGCTAGCAATTGCAAAGACGATTGCTGTAACTCCAGCGCCAATAAGGCTGAATCCGGCGCCTATGGCAAGGTGATCTGAAAGAGGTCCTGAAAATATCAAGACCGCATAGCTTAATGAGGTGGCAATAATCATAATTGGCGTAATGAGGCCTGAAATAATGTCCTTTAAATTTATTTGAAGGTTCATTTGATTATAGGCCTTTTGCACTTCTCAATTTAGCTAAATTTATGTTAGGTCTTGTTTGGAGCCAAGGAGTAGTTTGAGATTTTTGCTCATTTGATGAAGCTTATGCCTCTCTCTTGAGAGGATTTATTTTTTTATCTAATAATAATTGCAAAAATCCTATAATTTCTAACAAGAGTCGCTTTTGCTTAGCGCATTTCTCATGTGATGCAAGGGTCGCTTTGTTTATAATGCTGCGCTATTTTGACGGTTAGATCTTACATCCTAGCTACGAAATTTATCTTCTTAAAATAATTTTTATGTTTTCGCCAAAAAGAGAGCAAGAAACTTTTACATTAAGTAGAGCTTTTCGTAAGCGAACGAGAAGAGTTGGATTGCGGCTTTCAGCATTGGGGGTTTGTCGCCTTTTGATGAGCTCCTGGTCTGACCGGCAACGGTTCGAATGTGTTGCGGTATGTTTCTTGAAGCAGCTATTTTAGGCGGCGCATGGTGTAATAAATTTTTAACCATCATTAACTTCCTGCGCGTTTTATCTTTAAAAAACAACAGCGCGCCTTGTTTTGGAAGGACCTTTAGTCCTAAATAACGATTATTAAACAATGAGATCCGTATCTTACCCCTGTGGATTGGACGCTAGACGAGCCACATAAGAGGCAAGAAATCGCCTCAATCTCGCACAAACAAAGCCATTAAGCCCTGGTCTTATTCCCGCGCCCTTGAGCGGGCGCGTAAGAGTTTGAATTGCCTTGTTGCGCAGAAGTTGGGCGATCGCCTTGAACTGAACGCAATTAAGGGAACCTCCGAAAGGGCGAATGAATGAGAAACAGAATCGGTGCGTTGCAGGGATTCGATTCATTCAATCACGATCAGGTTTCACGCCAAATTATGGTGCGTTCAATTTTAGGCGCGAGCGCATTAGCGATTGGTCTATTTGCTGGATTTTGGGGCTTGCATGACCGAGCTGGGTCAACAAAAACTGAAGTATCGAGCCGCGACAGACTTGCCTTAGGGCCAGAGGTAAAACCACTTGGTTCTCTGTTGGTCGACGTCAGATCTCATGTGCGTCAGTCTCATGCAGCCGTTGAGGCAGTTGTCAGTGAAGCAGTAGCTGAACAGTCGCCGCGGCTCAAATCATTAGAAGTTGCTGCGACGGAAAATCCAATTTCTTCGAGAGCCTCAACGCCTACTTCTGTAGCTTCCGGTGAGGTTTCTACTGATGCAGTTGAGCCTGAAGTGGTCGCTGAAATTACAGCGCCAATGCCGCCACGCAGACCTGCGCAACTTAAAATGGCCAGTAGCGACAGCAGTGTTGGGCAGCCATTTCGAGCGACGGCTCAGCAGGGTCGGAAAATTGTAGCAACCGCCCCAGTGCAGGATAATCGATCGTTCTTTGAAAAGTTTTTTGGTGGCGCGCAAACACAAGAGCAGCAACGACCGGCAGGTCAGGCGTTGGCCTATGCTGCACCAGAAACAGCCTCGCTTGGTCGATCGCTCTTTGGTGGCGCCAATCCTACTGGTCGCTATGATCGCTACACGGCCGTTTACGATATATCCGCTCGAACGGTTTATATGCCCGACGGGACTCGCCTGGAGGCGCATTCAGGTTTGGGAAATCGGTTGGATGACCCGCGCTACGTTCATGAACGCATGCATGGGGCTACACCACCGCATACATATAATCTGACGATGCGCGAGGCGTTATTTCATGGCGTAGAAGCCATAAGACTTAATCCGATTGGAAGTGGCAATATTTTCGGACGGGCGGGTTTGCTCGCACATACATACATGCTCGGGCCAAATGGCGATTCCAATGGTTGTGTCTCATTTCGTAACTATGATGCTTTTCTCCGTGCATTTAAAAACGGAGAAGTTAAGCGCTTAGTTGTTGTCGCACGTATGGATTGAGCGTAGATCTTGTAACAAGCATAAAAAGCAGGCTTTTGCCTGCTTTTTTTATCAATCCTGATAATCGCTTCTATTACTATTTCATCGCGAGCCTGATGAGAGCATGGATGGAGATACAATATCTCGACAGCTCAATGGCTTGGTCGGCAATTACGATAATTAAATCCGTAGCGTTTGTCTTATGTGGCGTCGGTACTGGGAAAATGACTATTGTTTTGAAATTTTAGCACACTCGTCGGGCGTTCCTTTGCCGGCCTTGATGCACTCATTATATCGAACAGCCTGTTCTTTAGTTTTGCGACTAATATCATTTTCTTTAAAAGCAAGAAGAGCTAATGCGCCCAGAGCAATGTAGCCGGCCCATTTTCCAATCACTTTAGCCCAGCGTGGCATTGAAGTCTCCGTTTTTATAAATACTGACGCAAGTTTCACTTTTTTGATCTGATGGTAACAAAGAGATTATCATTGAAAAGAATGCTAATCATTTGCAAATCAGAAATAGTGCGTTATCCAGGCTACACTTATTGCTGACTGATAGAGAGTCAAGAGGCCTGTTATTGTTAATTTGACACGCCAATTATTGTTTTTAATTTGATTAGTTGGTTTCATCTGTCAGTCTAAATCCTCTGGATTTAGGGCGCTTGCGTCGATTAGGAGATCAAGGAGTAAGCTAAATCATATTAACAACGACGATGAGACAGTAGAGATTATTCTAAAAATTCTGTTTTCAGAATTCATGAATAGACCACTTGTCCGGCTGCTTGAGTCATTGCTTCAGCCGGACAAGTTTTGGCGGTTAATTGAAATTAGGAGATAAAATTCAACGCGCAGCTTCAAAATGTGATTTTGCTGTTTCAATATAGTCAATGGCTTTGGCGATGCGCTTTTCTGAATTTGTGCCCTTAGCCACTTTGACGGCTTTGCGAAGGAATTTCATGCCTTGTCGGATATGATCAACTGGATTTTGCCATACTGCGCTACGAGCACGATCAAAAGCGCTATCTGCATGCTCGATCATCGAGGCTGCTTCAGAAGCTTTTCCCGCCTCGATAGCCTCAGCTGACTCAGAGATTGCTTGCTCTAAATAGGGCTGTTCCGCCGCCACAGCTGAGTTTGCACAGATTACGCAAAAAGCTAAGCCGAATATAAAGGAAATAATTTTATGGGAGTTCATTCGTTTCTCGCTTTTTTTAGGGTGAGTGAAATTACGGATTGACCAGTGATTTGATCATGTAATTGGCTGAATGTCCGTAGGACTCTAGCTCCATAGACGAAATCTCTTGGTTCATAGGTTTAAATCCAAGCCGCTGCCAAATAGGCTGCGTATCGTAAACTGAAGTGAGCGCAAGAAATGACAAGTCATGACTGTAAGCGATCCCCGTTAGTCTTTCAACTAATTGCTTTGTCGCGTTCTTGCCTCTGGCGATTTCTAAGAGCGCTACATCATGGAGATATAGGCAGTCGGCCCTAGCCTTAGGGGTCGGGAGCGCTTTGTTGAGCTGCGGAATATTAAATAATCGCCAGGGATGAGACAGAGCGTATCCAAATGAGATGTCTTCGAGGCTTAAGAGCCAGCAGCCCTCTGGAAAAAACTTTATTTTGTCAACAATAACCTCTCGGCTTTCTGGAAGATCAGGATGAATATGACAGGCCATTTTATGAATATCTTCAAGATCAGAAAGTGAGGCCGGCCTCCAAACTGGCTTCATTTTACCAAAGACTCTCTTTTGATCTCCAGCTCCAACCATTTTTCTTCCGCTGCGCTAAGTTCACAATCCACCTCAACCAAGGACTGTGTCGCTAAATTAAATCTTTCTGGATCGCGCTTATAAAGGTCAGAATCGTCAAGTATCGATTGTAACTTTATTTTTTTCTTCGACAGTTCTTCCATTTTTTTTGGCAGTTCTTGAAGCGCGTGTTGTTCGTTAAATGTGAGCTTATTTTTAATTGAAGCGCCTTCAACAGACGGCGGAGTTGTGATAATATTTTTATTCGTTTGTTTCTTTTGCGCTAGGGCAAAATTGCTGCGAGCCGTCACGCCTTCGCCACGTTGGGAGACCATGTCACTGTAGCCTCCAGCATATTCTATCCAACGACCAGAGCCCTCACTCATAAGCGTGCTGGTTGCGATGCGGTCCAGAAAGTCTCGGTCATGACTAACAAGTATCAATGTTCCCTTATAGTCGGCGAGCATCTCTTCGAGTAGATCTAGTGTTTCTAAATCAAGATCATTGGTTGGCTCGTCAAGTATAAGGAGATTGGAGGGTTTAGCTAATACGCGAGCAAGCATCAGTCGACCACGCTCGCCGCCAGAAAGTTTTCCAATTGGAGTACGTGCTTGTTCTGACTTAAATAGAAAGTCTTTCATATAGCCAATGACATGTCGCCGTTCGCCGTTAATTTCAACAGTATCCGAGCCGCCTCCCGTAAGGGCGTCTTGAAGCGTGGTTTCAGCTTTTAAACTGCTCCGACTTTGTTCAAGGGTCGCCATTTCAAGCCCGGCGCCAAGTCGCAGTTTTCCAGAATCTGATCGAATAAAGCCTGTAAGCAGATTAACGAGCGTGGTTTTACCTGCGCCATTTGCGCCAACAATTCCAAGTCGATCGCCGCGTAAAATACGCGTGCTAAATTGATCAATAATCTTACGTGAACCAAAAGATTTGCATAAGTTAATAGCTTCGATAACAAGTTTTCCCGAGCTCTGAGCCTCGCTGACATCAAGCTTGATGTCGCCTGTAGGCATAACGCGTTGGGATCTATCATTGCGGAGAGCAAGAAGACTTGAGAGCCTTTTTACGTTACGTTTTCGTCTTCCAGAAACGCCATGTCGAAGCCAATGTTCTTCAGCAACAATTTTACGATCAATTTTGTGTTGCTGCTTTTCTTCTTCTTCTAACTCTTGATCTCTCCAGCTTTCAAAATCAGTGAATCCTCTGGAGAGATGACGTAACCGCCCCCGATCGATCCATAGAGTCTCATTGGTTAGTTTCTGTAAAAATCTCCTATCGTGACTTATCAATACTAAAGCAGATCTAAGTTGCTTCAGTTTTTCCTCAAGCCATAGGATTGTCGGCAGATCCAAGTGATTTGTTGGTTCGTCAAGTAACAGAATATCTGGCTGAGATACTAAATTACGCGCAATCGCCACACGCCGCGCCTCTCCGCCGGAGAGATGACTTGGGTTTTCCATTCCCGTTAAGCCTAATTCAACAAGAATTGATTGAGCTAAATGCGGGTCGTCGAGTGGTGAGAGGCCGGCTTCTACATAAGAAAGGCTCGTTGAAAAGCCATTAAAATTTGGCTCTTGGGATAAATACCGAAGGGAAGCTCCAGGCTGGATGAAGCGAGAGCCCGCATCTGGCTCTATTTCGCCTGCGGTTATTTTGAGTAGGGTGGATTTTCCAGATCCGTTCCTGCCAACAAGACATAAGCGGGCTCCTGCCGAAACTGAGAAATCAATTTCCTCGAGAAGAGGCTTGCCGCCGAGAGTAAGCATAATGCCTTGCAGGCTTAAGAGCGGAGGCGCGGCCATATGTCTCGTCTATAAGGGAGTGGTGTTTTAAGCTTTTAGCTGCTTTGTGGATCACTCTGCAACAGCTGATTTGAGCTTTGGATTTATTGTTAGCAAAGCAAGTATTATTAGAGTAAAAAAATTAGCTTCGTGTAAATAGGCGTCCTGTTTGTCTGTTTAATAATAGCGAATAATTCAATATCCTGTCATTTCTAAATATCCAGTCCCTTGAGAAGTGCCGGTAAACCTAATAGGTCCTTCCCAGTATGGGAAGGTGACAGACATCCAGCTGTTGGGATTGAGGGGCTTTGTCTCAATCAAGAGATGACGACTTGGTATATTTATACGCCAACGAGTTGGCGCAAGATGGCCATCTATTTTTGTCTCTTCTATCGGCTCTAGTTTAATGTCGTTTTCAGCCAAAGCCGTCGTATCGCCATTAGGCATTATCCAGTTACCCGAAATATAGTTTAAGTTTCCTCTTAGCCGAAATAACATAACTTTCGAACCATCTGAAAGATGGAGCGAAAACCAGTCCCATCCCTTTTGATCGGGCGCAAGAATTTGACTGCTCCATTCACGATCCATCCAGCCTTGTCCGACAACATGAATTGAGCGCTTGTGGATTTTTAATTCACCATCAATGCGAAAAAACGGTTGGCTATAATAGTAAGACGCTTGGCCTTGATGAGATTTGAGGCTGTAGCCGGCAATGCCTTGTAAAACAAAGGGAGCAGTTCTCTCTAGGTGAAGCTGATAAGAAAAGTCGTTGCCGGAAGCTGTTACAAGAGCTTTAGAAAAATTATGATCAAGCGCAGTAAATGACCAATCATCTATGAATGCATTAAAAGGATCGCCTTCGACCGCTGCCTGACCAACGCCCCCTCTGGCGAGCGTCTCAGTATATAAATGCTCATTTTCATTTGTTATTGCAGCGTGCCCCATCCATATTGTGCGATCTTCCCAACCACTCCGTGTTAGAGGCTCTGATGCATGTCGAAACAGTGTCCATTGACATCCATATTCCTTTCCATCGTCGCCGCGGAGATTGGTTGTTAGATACCACCATTCTGTCCTATACTTTGTGTGCGCGCCATGATCTTTTGGAAATATTATCTGTCCTCCGGGAATTGGCGTTTCAAATTGTTTTTTTTCTTGTGAAAGAAAATCAATTTTTTCTTCCGAAAAAGCATTTGATGTAAGGCACATTAAACATAATGAGGCGGCAATAATATATCTAGCGCGCATCTACAAAACCTTTCAATAGATCTATCGGTTTTGAACGCGCGAGTTGTATGACAGGGACTAAGCTAGCGAAAAATGCCGTCAGCAGTGAAGTAATAAAGACCATAAGCCAATGCATTGGATAAATATGCATTGGCAGCCGCCATCCAAAAGCAATCACATTGATGATTGTTACTAACCCCCAAGTTATAAAGACCCCAAGTGGAATCGCTACGAGCGCTACGCCAGCTGCAAATATAAGGATTCTTGTTAGCTCTATAGTCGCCAATGTTTGTCGGGAGACGCCAATTGCCCAGACCGGCGCAACTTGCCTGAGGCGTAAATTACTGAGTGTGAGTAGGCTTGTGAATAACGCCACTGCAGATACAATTAACATTAATGTATTCAGCGCCCCAGTAATCATAAAAGTTTTTTCAAATATGCCTATGGAGATGTTCTTTACTTCCTCTTGATCAACAATGCGTACGATTTTATCTCCATGAATTGCTTTCATTTTTGTCATGACTGATGCAGTAGATCGAGGCGCTACGCGTAGACTATAATGTGTTCTGGAAGCATCAGGAAAGTGACGCGCCAATCGTTCATGATCAATTCGAATCTGACCTTTTGGGTTGCCATAGTCGGGGAAAATCCCTGCTATAGTAACCCGCCAATCATCGTCGCCGGTTGGAAGATTTAAGGCATCATCGATGTGAACGTTTAAGCGTCGCGCTAATTGTTCGCTAACCAAGATTGCATCGCTTGAGCGAAGACTTTCCCAGACATTTTCTTTTGATGAGAGTAATGGGAAATGTCTGATATAAGTGTCATGAAATGTCATTCCCATGAGCTCAACTGGCTGATTTTCTACCAGCGCCTTCGCGCGCCATACTGGTAATATTGCATCAATTTCTTGCTCATTCTGAGCCCAGGCTTCTATCTTGAGGGCATCCTCAGCTGTCGCAGTTTCATAATAAATTTCAGCGACAAGTCTTTCGTCAAGCCAGGTTAGAAATGTT
Organism: Methylocystaceae bacterium; assembly: GCA_900299115.1. GTDB lineage: Bacteria > Pseudomonadota > Alphaproteobacteria > Rhizobiales > Beijerinckiaceae > Methylocystis. Next base: position 10,323 of record OMIO01000017.1, read on the forward strand.
TCTCTAAAGCCAGTTACCATGCCGCCGATGCCAATGTTGGCGGAGAGGGTCAATAAAAGCGCCATAAGCGCAAGCGATAGACCTGGGATCTCTTGTCGTCCATCGGCAAATAGCCAGCGTAATAATGGTTGTTGGGATTGGCGCTCTCCGACAAAGAGGGTTAGGGCCAGAATAAAGGGCAATAACATCGCGGCTCCAAGAAGACCGCATGCCATGAAGGCAAAGCCACTTAGTAGATTTTTCCCAACAGAATAGGTTAACATTGCTATGATAATCGCTAGGAGACTGAGTAGCGCTTGTCTTCTCAAATATCCGTGATTGATCTCACGCCAGGCGATAGGTTTTGCTACATTTAGGACAGGAAGACGCAGCGTTTTTACGAGACCCGCCGCATTCGCCAATAGAGCGCCGCCGCCTGCCATTGCAAAGGCGGAAAAGAACCAGTTTTTGTCGAGAGTAAGGTGGCGAGAGATTTGAGCGCCATAAAGACCTTCAAGGCTCGCTGCGACATTTGGGAGAAGTTCCTGAGCAATGAAAAATCCGCCTGTAACGCCAATAAGCCCTGCGATTAGAGTAAGGGCGGCAATTTCAATTAACATGCCTGCTACGAGTAAATAAGCTGGCGCGCCAAGTGCGCGTAATGTTCTCAAAGTAGGTAGTCTTTGTTCAAAGGCGAGACCAACAGAGGCATTGACGATAAAAAAGCCAACAACAAACGCAAGCATGCCAAATGCAGTTAAGTTAAGATGAAAGCTATCCGTTAATCGCGTTAGGTCATTGCTCTCATCGGCCGCAACAAGCCTAAGGACATTCTTGGTTAATGTTGATACCTGTTCGCTATCCAAATTATTTTTTTGATCGACAATTAATCGACTAAGTTTTTCAGCGCGCGCAAGCGTATTTTGCGCAATGCCTATATCGGTTATGATGGCCCCAGGAGGGACTGACGATAGGGGGTTTAGCGGAGGCAAGACTATCCCGCGATCAGTCTTCAAGCGATCGCCCGCCTTTGAGCCAAGCTCTTGCAATGTTTCTGGCGAGATAAACGCCATTCCCTCTTTGTCGATGAGATCGAAAGCTGATTTTAGGCTATGAACTAATTCTGACGATGCGTTTTTAGGTGTCGTTATGGGGTCGACGCCAATAATTTTTAGTTCTTTTTTATGAAAATATATTCTCCCTTCGATTATCGGTGAAACTTTAGCGCCAGCACGCCTCAAGCGAATAAACAAGTCTTGATCGAAATATCCCCCTTTTTGGGCGATGATATTTTGGGTGTTTGCTTGATTAAAAATTGCAGCAGCTTGGTTATAGCTATTTTTAGCTTGCGCATTAAGCGCCTGCACTCCACTCCACAAAGCGGTTGCGATGCTTAAGCCCATTAATAAAATTGCAAGGCTTGTCGGGTGTTTGCGCCAATGACTGAGTAGAGCGGCAAGAGACCAAAATAACTGTTTCATGGGCAAGTTAACACGCCAGATTCTAGGCGGCATTGACGTTGAAGGCGCGCCGCTAGCCGCGCGCTATGTGTCGCCATGAGAAAAGCGCAGCCCGTTTCTTCAACTAACTCTAGCGTCAGAGCAAGAACGCTATCGCCCGTCTTTTCATCTAAATTTCCTGTTGGTTCATCTGCAAGAAGCAGGCGGGGTTTTACGGCTAATGCTCGGCCAACCGCAACGCGTTGTTGCTGACCTCCTGAGAGTTGCTCGGGATAACGCGATGTGATTTGAGATAACCCAAGTCGACGCGTGAGTTCTGCTAGCCAGCTGGGATCAAGTCGGTCAGCTAATCTGGCCTGGAAGGCGAGGTTTTCGGCTACAGTGAGGCTTGCAATCAAGTTAAATTGCTGAAATACGAAACCGATTTTACCTCGTCTTAAGTCGGCTTTCTCAGATTCTTTTAATTGGGTTATTTCTTTCCCCTCTATAAAAATGCTTCCTGCATCAGGGTCGTCTAATGCGCCAATTAGGTGGAGCAATGTGCTTTTTCCGCTGCCAGACTCGCCCATCAGAGCGATGCTTGTTCGCGATTGGATTGCGAGATTGATCTTGTTGAGCACAAGAAGAGAGCCTAGGGGCGTTTCATAGGACTTTGTTAAACTCTGGGTCCTCAGAATTTCACCGTCTTCTTCAATTTTTAAGGTATGTGCTATAGTCAAATCTATGCTCTTGATCTTGAAAAAAGGACGTAAGGGATGCGGTTAGCTGCGTTACAAAAAAATATAGGTTCATATGCAGCACGATAAGAAAGTGTCTCCGATGTCTTTAACAGTCGTTACCGGAAGCAGGGAGAACGCTTGTTTAGTTGCTCCATGAAAAAAGAAATTAGCGCCAGTCTTGGAAATAACAATCCTCAGACGAATGAGCTATTTATACCTGCTACAATTTTATTTACTATTAGCGCTCTGAGCTTTTTTCTACCCTGGCTTATCGGCGGCGTGACGACCCCGTGGGATGCCAAGGCGCATTTTCAGCCACAGTTTGTATTTCTTGCCCATGCTTTACATTCGTCTCAGTCGCCTTTTTGGAATCCCAATGTGTTTGCGGGCATGCCTCAAATTGCTGATCCGCAATCCTTAATTTTTTCACCGTTTTTTTTGATTGCAGCAGCGCTCTTTCCGGACCCCACATTTGTATTGGAAGACTCTATTGTTTTTGCCATGCTCATCATGGGCGGGCTTGCTGTGTTGGCGTATTTTCAGGATCGAGGCTGGAGTGCGTCGGGAGGACTTGTTGCCGCGCTTATCTACGCTTTGGGCGGCTCAGCAGCATGGCGAATTCAGCATACTGGACAGATAATGAGTTACTGCTGGATTCCAGTAGCTTTATGGATATTGGCGCGCGCAATGGATCGTCGAACGATTGGTCTAGGGATTGCAGCGGGATCCATTGTGAGTTTTTTGGTTTTAGGTCGTGATCAAGTTGCATTTCTTGGACTTATTTTCCTCGCAAGTTATACTTTTTATCGGTGTTTTTCTGATGATGCGCCGATTGTTACAGCGCTTAATCCACTCTTAAGCGCCGCCGTTGTTGGCGTGCTCCTCATGCTGGCGCCGCTTGTGCTAACATATGAGCTGGCCCGTATCTCAAACCGTCCAGAAATTGATATTTTAGAGGCGTATAAGGGGTCCCTGCCCCCAGGGTCCTTCCTAACTTTGATAAGCGCAAATATTTTTGGAACAGACGGCGCGATCGAAAAATTTTGGGGTCCGCCCTCATCGGCTTTTGGCACCCAAGACATATTTCTCGCGCGTAACATGACAAATGTCTATATCGGTCAGTTGGGTGTTTTTGTTTTAGCTTTAGCAGTATGGACGCGTTGTTTTATTGAAAAAGAAATTAGATTTTTTTTCGGCATGCTTTTCTTTTTTATTCTGTACGCTCTAGGGCGTTATACGCCAGCATTTAGTATTTTCTATCATATTCCGGGTGTTGATTTATGGCGCCGACCAGCTGACGCAACATTTCTTCTAAACTTCATATTTTCAATTCTTGTTGGCTATGGGTTTTATATGATTGAATGTGGAAAAATAAAATTATCGGTCAAAGCCTTAACCATATGCTTGGTAGTTTTGTTTGCTTTAGCAAGTTTTATGGCAGTAATAAAAAATCATCTAGTTGTCGCGTTGCCATCAATTGGCGTTAGCTTCTTGCTAGCTCTTGTCGCGATCGGGCTTTTACTTTCAATTGACAATAAAAAAGTTCAAGGGTCAGCTCGACTTGTCTTGATCGCATTTTTAGTAACGACAGATCTATTTATTGGAAATGGTCCAAATGAATCAACGGCTCTGCCGGTAGAAAATTTTGAGATATTGCGATCTAACTCACAAGATCCAGCGCTTAAGTTTATCCGTGATAAATTGAAAGAGAATACCCAGTCCGATCGACGAGATCGTGTGGAATTAGCGGCGATCGATTTTCATTGGCCTAACGCCAGTATGGTTCACGGGCTTGATCATGATTTTGGTTATAACCCCATTCGACTAAAAGTTGTTGTAGAGGCTACTGGCGCAATTGATCACTTAGCTCTTCCGGAGCATCGAGAATTCTCAAAGTTATACCCTAAATATCGATCGCCGCTAACTGATATGCTGGGATTGCGGTTTATTGCCACCGGCGTGCCTATCGAACAGATTGATAAAAATTATAAATTAGGAGATTTTTTGGAGCTTGAGCAAAAAGGGAAAATTCATATTTACGAAAATAAAAATGCTTTTCCTCGCGTGCAAATCGTAAATTGCGCTTTGAGCGTTAATTTTGATCACATGGTTCAAAGTGGCGACTGGCCGGAGGCGGATTATCGCGAAACCGTTTTGCTGGAAGAGCCCCCATTATGTCATCCGCATAAAAATTTGCCTCCTGATAGTATGCGGGCGGAGATAGTCTCTTATAAAAATGACGATATTTTAGTTAAAACAATTGCTCCGGCTGGTGGAGGGTGGCTTGTATTGTATGATGTTTGGCATCCTTGGTGGCGTGCGACGGTTGATGATGCGCCAGTCTCGATTTTGAGAGCTAATGTCATGTTTCGCGCCGTTGAAATACCAGAGGGCGCGCATCAAGTTCGATTTCATTTTCACCCTTTGCTTGGCGCATTCAAGCAATTAGTGGGTGAGTAAAGCCATTTAGGCAATTTGAGCAAAACATTGTTCAATTTTAGCGCCAGTATTGAGGCCGCGATGGAGCGTGGTCGTTAATCCCAGCGAGCGGACTTCATCGGCGGTTTGCTCTAAAATAATGCGCGCCGAAATTTCACTTTCTGTGAATGCAAATCCTGTCGGCCCCCAAGATGTTTGTCCTAGCCCTGCGGCTCCCAACTCTCCTAAGCGCATTATGAGACGTTCCACTTTCTTGCTCGTGTAGCGACTATTTTTTTGAGCTGGAGAAAAATAATCTCCAACGATTTCTTGAATGCGTGTGAGGGCTGCGCCAAATGGCGCAAATTCATTTTCGGCTAATGCAGGCATGAGTTGCATCAACACTAGACGACAAATTTCTCCGCTAGCGGCAGGGCTTAATGGCGCCAGCGCTGCGAAGGCTTCTTTTTCTTCTGAGTCGTGAAGACCAACTGCTTCGCGATCGTGAACGAGGATCGCGCGCCATTCTTGTGGGAAAGGCGTCCGGGATATGACAGGGGGTGTCAGAGTAGAAGCCCCGCGTCCTCCGTCAACGACAAATCCGCCTTGTTCAAAAAGCCCTGCGCCAAGACCTGAACGGGCTCCGCGTGAGAGCATTGCTGCGTCGGCGGCTGAGTTTAGCGGAAGGTTTTCCAAACTGCGTAAAGCTGCGGCAATCGCAAGGGCTAACTGAGTCCCAGAACCCAGGCCTGAATGCGCTGGTATGGCATGGTGAACAGTAAGCTGAAAGTGACTAGAGGGCGCAAGCACTTCCTGCGTTATGCTGAGCAATCGTCGCGCGCGCTCACTTTCTGGGCCATTGGCGCTGTTCTTTAGCGCAGGTTTTAGAGAAATTATTGTCGCTGGGCTGTCAAGGGCCAGGCCTATGCCTCCAAATTTTCGACCTAGGCCGCCATTCATATCGAGAAAGCCTAAGTGCAGTCGCGCCGCCGCTGTGACGCTTACCTGTGCGGACATAGTGCTCCCTTTTCTATGCTATAGGCCTGCTCTGGCTTTAGGCCATATCGGGTATATCTGAAAGTAATCGTGTGTTTAAGTTTCAAACATCAAAGAGGCGGGCAATGTCAAAAGACGTTAAGGTTTATTCCGAGCAGGAAATTAAAGAACGTTTAAGCAGTCAATTGGTCCATTGGAGATATGATAATGGCTGGCTGCGCCGCAAGTATAAAACCAACAGCTGGAAAGGCACATTGATGTTGATCAATACAGTTGGCCATTTATCTGAAGCAGCATGGCATCATCCTGATATAGCCGCATCCTACGCTTGGGTTGAAGTAAAGCTCATGACGCACGATGCAAAAGGGATAACAGATAAAGACTTTGAGCTTGCCAAGAAGATTGAAGAGGTTGTTTGCTGGCGGCCTGGCAAAGAGAATGGCGCGCTGGATGGTACGCCGGAGGATGATCAACGTTTTGCGTATATTAAATATGAAAAATAACGCTTCACTCGATTCTGATCGATCAAGGATAAGTCACGCATGTGATGCGTTCTTTGGCCTGACTCATCAGCGGCCTGTAATTATGGGTATTCTCAATGTTACGCCGGATTCTTTTTCTGATGGAGGTTTATTTACATCAAAAGAAACCGCGATAGGTCATGCAAAGCGGCTTGTGTTTGACGGAGCCGATATTATTGATGTTGGGGCGGAGTCGACCCGTCCTGGACATACGCCTCTTTCCGCAGAAGAGGAGTGGGCGCGACTTGCTCCTGTGCTGAGCGCATTGGTTCAAGAGTCAGGCGGGCCAGTCTCTATTGATACATACAAAGCTCAGATAGCCTCACGCGCTTTATCGCTTGGCGTTTGCGTTGTGAATGATGTTTGGGGATTGCAGCATGATCCTGATATGGCTGATGTCATTGCAGGTTCTCACGCTGGCGTAATTGTGATGCACAATCGTCAGTCAACAGATCCAGAGTTAGATATCATTTCGGATATGCTGTGTTTCTTTGAAAAATCTCTTGCTATTGCAAAACGAGCCGGCATCCCAGAAACGCGGATTGCTCTTGATCCTGGAATTGGGTTTGGAAAGACGCGTCAGCAGAATTATCAAGCTTTACATGCGATTCCAAAATTTCGACAGTTGGGATTTCCATTGTTAATTGGCGTATCGCGAAAATCTATTTTCAAGAACATCCCTGATAGTTTAGTTGAAGGCAGATTGTTGGGAACGCTCTCTGCTAATCTGTTAGCGGCAGCCGCAGGCGCGCGTATTTTTCGTGTGCATGATGTCGTAGAACATCGATGCGCATTTGAAGTATATTCCTCTCTGCAAGTTTAAGGAAAATTGATGCGCGTTGGTTTTGGTCTTGGAAGCAATTTGGGCGACAAGCTGGATAATATTAACAATGCTATTGCGATGCTTGAACAGCGTGGCGTCGCAAAGCTTAAAATTATTTCGCGCGTTTATCGCACGCCGCCATGGGGTGTGCTTGATCAAGGTGATTTCGCCAACGCCTGCGCGATTGGCGAAACGGTTTTGTCGCCTTATGAATTGCTTGCCGCTGTCAAAAAAATTGAAGCTGATATGGGCCGCGCGCCAACGCGCCGTTGGGGACCGCGCTTGATTGATATCGATATCTTATTTTTAGGCGACGAAACGCTTGATGATCCTGAGTTAACGTTGCCGCACAAAGAACTTTTTGGGCGTGGTTTTGTCTTAGCGCCGCTGGTCGAGATCGCTCCTGACCTGATTCTGGATGGCGTCGCTGTCAGGGATGCGTTGGCCGCGGTTGACGTCAGTGGGGTAAGGCTTTGGAATGAAGGTTAATATGGCCTACCCCGCATGGTTGGTGTTGCGGCAATGCAACAGAGATCGGGGTCGATACGCGCCAATATTTTTATAACTTATTGATATTAAATCATATTATCTAATTTAATTTTGGATTTTTTGCGCTTTAAAGCCGCGACGCTGCGACGCAGGGGATAGCCTTTTTCCTATCCACTGGGGTTGTTTGAACTATTCGATGGACAGAATTTATCTACAC
>OMIO01000018.1 GCA_900299115.1 Methylocystaceae bacterium
TCGGAGATGTGTATAAGAGACAGTCCAGACACGGCGTAGTTGAGACGGGCAGTCCGCCAAAGCTTCTGGGCCACCCTTCTGGCAGCCGATCATACCAGCGTGAGAGGCTTGAGCGGGCGATGCCCAGGATCTCTAGCTGTCGACGGTCAGGAAGGCGAGGTCCCTCAACAAGACGGATGATCTCAACCTGATCAGAGAGAGATGGCTTCATGCCTCACTCTCCCCATCCTCGTTCATGCTTATTTTTAAGCAGACGGTTCTCAAGCGTGAGATCGGCCACAGCCTCCTTTGAGAGACAAGGGCTCTCGGCGGCAGCTCCTTAGCCCCGTTAGAAGTCGCGGCCCCTAAGGGTTATATATAGCTATGCCTCAAGTCTGGCGCGAATTACAGCCAGGCGCTTGCGTAGTTCGGTCTCGTCTATAACTCCCCGCATCAGCAGCGAATGAGCGAGCGATACAAGCTGGTTTTCTGGATAAGGCAAATTTGTATACAGAGACGCGGAAAGTTCGTCTTCTTCATCCCGACGTTCTTTAAACGTGAGTGGAGCGGTGTCGCATGATCGATCTAACGCGTCGCACAAGCCGTCCAAGCTCGTCTTCCATGGAGGTAGAGGGTTTTCGACCCCATACCGCTTAGTCATGATTGGCCAGGTCTGCTGGCGTTCGACGATCTCATCTAGAATGGCGTAGGCTTCAACTGGGTTTTTATCATTCATGCCGTCACCCCACGAATGGCCGGACGGACCAGGGGAGTGACATTATTGGTTACTCCGGGTTTGGGCAGTGCAACGCCAATGAGGCAGTCACGGGTAATGATTTCGGCCAGCTGATCTTCAGTCCAGCCTTCAGTGCCCGAAGGACGCATTGGCATAACCATGAAGCGATGCTTCTGGTTAGAGTCTTCCACGCGAACTTCCACCCCCTCAGATAACTGCAAACCAAATTCTGAAAGAACTTGTCTTGGCCAGCGAACAATTCGGCGACGGTAATTTGGTGTGCGATACCATTCCGGCGAATTTCCCAATATGGGGCGTGGATAACAAGAGCATAGTGCACAAACAATTACATGGTGCAGTGTCGGCGTGTCTTCGAGAATCTTAAAGGCGACAAAATCGCTTGGCGCGCCAAATCCAGTGGGATCAAGCCAATCTACTCCCACTGCTTTTGATGCTGCAATCGCGTCTGTTTGAGCAAGTTTTTTGAATTCCGGGTCTAGCCAAGCCTTTGCAACAAGTCTTGCGGCAGGGGTGGGGCCGATTTGCTCAGCATATTCGGTAAAGACCCGATGCTCGTCGGCAGTAAAAAGCCCCTTCTCAATGCATAACTCTCGTAATGCTATTTCCAGCACTTCAAAATCGGTAATCTCATCGACCATGGGCTTATGGGGATGGTCATGATCGTGATCATGGTCATGGTCGGAATTAGACATTGATGGCCTCCAGCCAGCGTTCAGGCAATTCGGTTTGCAGTGTGTCGTTGTTCGGTCCGGTATAGTTGTCCCAAAGATCTGATTGGCGGAACCGCACAATATAGAACCACTCTGATTTAGCATCCTCGCGGTCCCAGGTTTCATCCTCTGGCGCGGGGCTCTCATAAGCGAGTTCAGCGATGACACCTTCCGCACCGCGAACATATTCCGGCGTTCTTGTGTAGAACATGGCAGGCAGATCACGCACGCGAACGCGGTCACCAAGTTTGAATTTTGCTTTACCGGCTGTACCGGCAAAGACTTGCGGATCGCCGACGCCAACTGCTCTGATGTGGTGTTTGTTACGCTTTACGGCTGAGCCGTCTCCCGCAAATTTCGGCTGCGCTTCAGGACGACGACCGTTGAGAGCGCCGGGGTAACGCTTTTTTACCTCTGCAAGTCGATCGGTGAGTTCGGCCCAATCAATGTATTTCTTCTCAATCAGAATTCGGCCAACTGACCATAGCCAGCGGCTATAGTATGGGACGCCAAGATAAATTGAGCGACCAACATCAACATTACCAATCCTACGCCGTTCTTCGGATACCCAGATACCCCGCCATGCGAGAACCTCGCACAGGACGTATGTCATCAACTCCCACTCTTCCTCTTCTTTGTTTTCGTAAGGATGTGGGTAGTCAAGCTCACCCCCGACATCGTGTGGCGTTTTCATATACGCCAGCCAGTGGTCGTGGGTTATCTCATCAGGCGTCGGCCATTCGGCGACTTCGGGGTAGAAGGTTTTGAGCCGAGAAACTAGGGCAATCTGCTCAGCGCGTTCGGCAGCCGTGACCATCGTATACCCCTGCTATGTTAGTATGCTCATATGGATAAAGTCACCATGTTGAGCACATATCTGATTATATACGGAAATTTCTTTGAGCTGATTAGACCGTCGAAATTGCTTTTGGTCAAGGCCGATTAAACAATCAACCCCTACACCCATAAATCACTCAGTCAGAGTTTTCTAAAGCCAGCGGTTAAAGCAACTGATGCTTTGATCTTTATCTGACGAGAAAATTAAAGTCGTTATGATGTATCAGATCATCGCTTGAGACTAATCAAAATTTTAAAGCCCCAACTATAGCTCAGCCATTGGAATGCGCTAAAGCAAAGCTTTCATGGCATCGCGCCGCTGCTGCAACGCAGCAAATATAATTTGCCGACTTGGTTTTAAAATTTAAGGAAACATGCAAGGTTGGCGGAGGTGTTAGACATAGTCAGCAACTTGTCGAAGTCTAGTAAAGTTAAAAAGTTGAACGCCTTGTATTTCTGATGATTGAAACAATATCACCGCACTAGGACGGTTAAGGAGGATAACCATGCGCTTGAATGTCGCCGCTTCTAATGAAAAAGAAATATCTACGGATAGACTTAACGCGCTAAAAGCTGCTTTCGTCGCTTTTCTTTTGGGCGCATCCCTTGTAGGCCTCGTAGGATTCATTGACATTGAAAGCGTTCATGATTCCGCCCATGATTCCCGTCACGCTCTCTCGTTTCCGTGCCATTAGATAACAGCGGATGTCTGTGGGATAAATCATCTATCGGCTCTGTTCTTACGATTAGAATGGCTGTGCGTATAGCCTGTTGATGATTTCGCTATTAGCGCGAAGATTGTGAGTATTATACCACGCTAATTCAAAAGGAAACTTTATCTCTCGCGATACCTTAAAGTTATCTATTGTTTTATGTCGCTAATCTATTTATCGAACTGGTATCTCTGGAAGACATTCAATCCCAGTTAAATTTTAATACTGAGCGTCGTCAGGAAAATAACTATGTCAGCACAGGACTGGACACGCAGAAAAATATGCACTGCAAGCGTTATTTTCGCTGCTTCAGCAAAATCGTCATATGGGGCTAACGGAAATTCAGTTTATAATAATTGGACACAAAATGAGCTGGATAATCAAATAAACCAAACGAGTTACTTACCCACTAATACACAAGAGATTATCGATAATTACGCCAAGAATAGTAATCTTGTAAGGTCGCATATTCCTCCCAAGACATTTGCATATGGGGACTCTCCGAACGAAACACTAGACGTCTTTGCTCCTAACGGAGCTAAAGATCTTCCTGTAATGGTTTTTATTCATGGCGGAGCATGGAAGGAATGGTCAAAGGACGATTTTTCATTCGCGGCCCCAATTTTTGTGAGCGCTAACGCTGTATATATCGTAATTGGGTTCGATAATATTCCCCCAAACACTATAGGGGGAATAATAGAACAATGTCGTAATGCTTTGGGCTGGATAAATAATCATGCCGATCAATTAGGGGTTGATCGAAAAAGAATATTTGTTTCCGGCCACTCATCCGGTGGGCATCTAGCGAATATGATGCTTGCTACTCAATGGAAGAAACGTGACCTTCCAGATGATTTAATCAAAGGCGGCGTGGTTCTGAGCGGATGGACCGATCTATATCCAATTTCTCTATCAAATAGAAAATCCTATATAAAAGTTACTGATACGCAAATAAAAAACTACAGTCCAATTGATCAAATCAAAAATATACGCTGTCCTGTTGTCGTTGCGTGGGGCGGTCTTGAAAGCCCCTACATGCAAA
>OMIO01000019.1 GCA_900299115.1 Methylocystaceae bacterium
ATATATGCTGAAGCGCTGGCATGCCTTTACGCTGTTCCTGACTAATGGTCGTGTCTGTCTTTCCAATAATGCGGCCGAGCGAGGACTACGAGGCATCGCGCTGGGACGCAAATCCTGGCTGTTCTGTGGCTCAGATCGTGGCGGCGCCCGCGCCGCTGCAATGTATAGTCTGATCATCACCGCCAAAATGAACGGCGTCGATCCACAGGCATGGCTGACAGACGTTCTTGCCAGGATCGCCGAACACCCGGCTAATCGGCTGGATGAGTTGCTGCCCTGGAACTGGCAGCCAGAAAATACCGCCGCCAAGGCGATCGCCGCTTAAATCACCAAATCACTTTATGAGTTGCAGAGCGGGGTTCCTGCGGCCCACAGCGCATGCTTACCTTTTTTCGCTTGTGGGGCAAGAAAAACAGCCCGATTGGGGGTGGCGTTGAATCTCGCCATCTGGTTTATTTCCATATAAATCAATTATATATAATCGATAATATTATGTTGAAATCGTCGAAGATTGGCGAAAATTGAACGGTCGAATCTGCTCGAACTGATGCATACACTCCTTAGATAGCCTTGTTGGCGTTATTCTTCCCAGGGGCGTCAAACAGGCGTCTTAACTTTCGGTCCGGTAAGCTTCGTGCTTGCCTGACCTTTTATTATCGCAGGCGCATATTCTAATCGATAATGCACAGGGAAAATAATTGAGAGTTCTTGGTTTAGAGATTTAGTATTGATGCTTTATGTCGGGATGAACTAAATATTTCTTGGTTTGGACTAAAATATTCAAGTTTTTAAATGCGGGTGAAGATATGGAATTAGAGACTAGGATTTATTGATAAGCAGTAAGAAATACCCTTTCAATAATTGAGAATTCAAATATTTCATACTGAAATCCACATCGTGTTTTTGAAATCCATAAACATGAGATTCGATTATCTGAATATGTGATTGTATTGTCTCGTCATTAAATAATTTGAGTAATAATGGCTGCCTTAGCCTACGAGCCTTGTTCAAAATTCTGTAGAAGTGATCGGTCTGGTTGCTGGCAGCTGCGCAATGCAATTTCAGGAGTAAGTTCAATAATGTCGGTATGAATAAATATGAAGCGATAACAGAATATTCAGTTGTATATACAAGGTAAATGAGCAGCGCCGTAGTCGTCATAGATACCAAAAATGCAGAAATGGTTTGAGGAGATATGATCTTGTTAGATTCTAATGGAATATGTGAATTCGAATTTTTATTATCCATTGAATATGCGACTTGACGTTCAGAAGTCGTCGCCTCACGCATCTTACGTGACGTAGTGTCAAACCAACGCAAAGTAATTGGCGGTGCTGTTGCTATGGCGTTAGATACAGGACGAAGGCGCCATTGATATATGGCTCGACCAATTGGGCCTTGATCGGTGATGATCGTTTGTCGTTCTACAGGGCCAGCGAACGTAATAATTCCGGGAGATCGAAATGGCTGTAGGGTCGGAAGACGATCCGCTGTCAGGCCTTCGGCCTCAAGTGTTAATGTCCGTTGTGCTGTTTCACCTGGCTGAATTTTGTCTGGTTCAGGATCCCATTTGTCTGTGATTGTGACCTTTTTCGCCGGTATCCAGAATTGATTGTCGGGAAGGATGGTCTCATGCGATATAACATTTATCGTGACTGGGGACGAAATAAGTTCGATTTCTGATTGGTTCCCATCATGTGTGTAGAAGGTAATTTGACGTTTGAAGGGATCGATATTCAGTTGCCCTGCGCGTAGTGGGTAAATCATCAATACCCGTGTCATCACAGGCATCCAGAAGCCGTCAATGAGTTCATCGTGGAACGAGTCGACACCAAACTGCTGCCAATCAAAATCTGTAAGTGAAGGCTGCGTAATTCGATCCTTGGCGATGGGCGCATGAATGGCGGATTTTAAGACAAGACGTAATGGCTCACCGACATAGGGGGTATCGGCAGGCAATTCGACATAAGCCTCGATTTTACTTTGTGGGGCATTCTCTGGTTCAGCTTCAGCTGAGCTTGTGAGGATTAAGAATAGTAAAATTATGATGCTAGAAAATAATGCCCGCATTTAATCATCCTCCGGGATCGGGCCGCCGGAAGCATTCAGTCGCCGGTGTTTTTCAGCTTCTATTCTGGCTCGTAAAAAAGCGCCTGGGTCATCTGGAAAAGTCTCCAGCCATTCAACGCTCGGGTGAATATTTGCCTCTTGCTGACGCCTCCTCATGCGACTTTCGCGCTCTTGTAGTAAGTCAGGGTAGTTAGGCTGAACGTCACCACTACGCCCTGCGGCGCCTATCGAACCCGCAGCTCCGGATGCGGTGTGATGAGAATCAATAGTTGATGAACTGTCGCCACCCCCATCGTGCGATATTTTGCCGCCCGGACTTGTTCGGCCTTGGGTCTCAGCGCCACTCGCAAGTCCTCCTCCAGCACCCGCCGATTGGCTGTCCAAGGGCGGGCGATCGCGGATCTCCCCGGCCTTAACTGCAGGACTGAGACCGGTTAGAAGCGAATGATCCCCGGTTGGGGGCGGAGTAGTGATTTTATATACGTTCTCTATAAGTGATTTATTATAAGCCGCATCCTCATCTTGTGGATCAAGGGTCAAAGCTTTTTCATATGCCTTGAGCGCCTCTGGATAACGGCCGGCGCGAAGATAAGCATTGCCGAGATTATAACTATTCTGACTATCGTTACTCATGGCAACAATGGCATCATCCCATCGACCAGACGCATAATAAGCAACTCCCTTCCATGTTGGGTCCTCAAAAAAGAAGGCTGCTGCCGATGGAAAGCCAAAAGCATAAAGCGTATGCCCAATAAGCAGTGGGCCCAATAATTTAAAAAATAAGACAACACATGCAAGTGTTGATACGAGTAATATCTGTCTCATAACGCCTCTGAACGGAAAAAAAGAAGCAGGGGAATGGCGGCAATCAAAAGGAGAAAGCGACCATAGTCCTTCCATTCAATGCCAAGGCGAGCACTAATGCTAAAGTTCTTGATATCTCTGGTGGAAATCTCTTTAGCGAGATCTGTGGCATTTGAGGCGTTGACCGCAAGGCCATTTCCCGCATGAGCCAGTGATGCCATTGCAGGTCTATTACTTGTGAGGATAGAGCCATCAGCTGCTGCTTCATTTATCAAGAGCGTATGCAGTCTATGTCCAGATATGGCAAAAGCCTTGGCTAGCTTATGTGTTCGATCAGTTATGCCAAGCCCATCTGAGATAAGCGTAATATCTCCCTCAAAAATTTGAGATTTATCTAATATCTGCTTTACGAGTGACAGTGCGGCGTCTGGATTAGCTCCACCATCAGGAACCGTTCTCCCGTCGATAGCAAAAATAAGGGACTCGATAGAGGCTTCATCATCCGTGAGAGGGCAGGCAAGATAGGCATCCCCCGCATAAAGTACCAGTCCGAATTGTCTTGCGCCACTTTGACTTATGATTGTTTGAGCGGCGGCCGCTGCTTGTCGAATAAGTTTTTCTCGTGAGACATCAAGAATTATAATGGAACCGTCCATGTTTCGGTATTGTTTGCTATCAGATATCCTCATGGCGGGGCCGCTGAGGGCTATAACCAATATTGCTAATGAAAAATAGATGAATGACGCTCCGCTCCTAGCATCTGCTCTTGGTTGGTAGTGCAGCATCTCATCTAGGAGCTTAGGATCTATCGCCCGAGGCCAGTCTCCTAATGAATAATTGTGTGATTTCGTGTAGTATAAGAAGCAGGCCAGAATAGGGAGAATGGCCAGCCAATATGGTCTGATAATCGCCAGGTTTCCCCATATTATCATTTGCTTGTTCTCAAACCGAGCGTTGCGATCGCGC
>OMIO01000020.1 GCA_900299115.1 Methylocystaceae bacterium
AGGGCGCGTGTCGCAAGATCAATTTCAACGCGCTGAATTGCCTCCTCTAGCGCTTTTCTTTCTTTGGAGATCGCCTCTTCAGCTATGGGTGGCTGTATGCTAGTGAGCTGCTTAACGAGGGCTTTGCGTGCGCGTTCGAATACCGCCTGACGCGCCTCAGGATTGGTCTGTGGCAGAGCCGTGATTGCTTTCGAGAGTAATGAATAGTAGTCCGCCATCCTGGGTTAAGAGCACTTCCTGTTCAGAGCGTCAATCCTTTAGCTGACTTCTAAACGGGCTCCTGAAACGCTCTAAAAATACCCAACAAGAGGGTGTAAAGCCCCCAGATAGCTGAGGAGAATAGCGATGCCAAAAAGATTTTCGGCTTATGCTCTTTTTCTCATTTGGCACTCATTTTATTCTTTTTCTATTAGCCAAGCCTATGCTTTCAGCATGGATAAGAGCTCATCTCTACGTGAACAATGTGAAATTAGCCTAGGTGCGGACGCCATCAGCATTGTCTCATATATGCCTGATCAATCTCGAGATCGTTTTTGCGATGAGTTTCCTTTCCCTGGAAATATTCTTCTAACTTTTGATCTTATTTCAGCAAGACTAAGAGATTTACCCATTGATATTCGTCTTGTGCATGAACCCAATGGTTCGCTCGGAAATGAGCAGGATTTAGAAAAGCATACAGTTAGTTTTACTGAGCAAAAAACTTATCCGGCCGGAGCGATTGTTATTTCAAATAATTTTTTACAAAGTGGAAATTATGCCGCAATTTTGACTGTTCATGAACCTTTCGGCGTAACACGGACAACGCGCTTTGGATTTAGAATTGGCGGTAAATTGCTTTATTATACGCCTGCTATGCTTGCAGCGATATTTTTGTTTGGAATGGTCTACGCCTATTGCTATGGACGCAAAAGAGCTTAATTCATATTAATATGGCTATTATTGTTGTTTGCGCCTCTTTGAGCAAAAAACCAATAAATTAAACCTGTGGACGCGCCGATGAGAAAAAATAATAAAGATACTTTGAGCTCAACAGGATCAGTATTTTGATCGAATGATGATTTATTCGCGGCCCGAATGATCCATGGCGCAAGACTTGATAAAAATCCATTAACACTTGCATACCAAACATATGATCTTGCAGATACAGCCTGTCCAATAAGGACTGCAATCATCAATGGCGCAAATATAATAGAAATAAAAATAGATCTAAATAAATATGCAACTAATAGAAATATGTTCTGTATCTCGCCATTTTCCAAAAACTCATATGTTGAAAATTGCAGACTATAGAGTAAAGCAGCTAACGCAGCATCCCTTAGATTTGTATCGATTAAGAAGGCATAGAGCAGCAATAAAACGCCACCTATTAAGGCAAGCGTCAGAGAGAAGATATTCTTCAGGATGTTTCCAAGAACTAACACTTTCGCCTAAGGCTCCAATACAGTATCCCAATAGAGATAATCCATCCAGCTTTCATGGAGATGGTTGGGAGGAAATAGGCGACCATTTCTATGTAAATCAGAAATTGTTGGTTGGTATGGCATTTGCGCGGGCGTCATATGAGCTTCATGCGGCAGGCGATTGCCTTTTTTTAAATTGCAACATGAGCAAGCTGCGACAACATTGTCCCAAGTCGTCGCGCCTCCTTTCGAACGGGGAATAACATGGTCAAATGTTAACTCCTCCTGTTGGCCGCAATACTGACATGAGAAACGATCTCGTAGAAAAACGTTGAACCGTGTAAACGCAGGATGACGGCTAGGGCGTACATATTCTTTTAATGACACGACGGAAGGGATTTTAATTTCAAAGCTGGGACTTTTGACCGTCCTGTCGTATTCAGAAACGATATTCACTCTATCAAGAAACACCGCCTTGATTGCGTCCTGCCAACACCAAAGCGATAATGGATAATAGCTCAATGGTCGATAATCAGCGTTAAGCACAAGAGCTGGACAGCTTTGAGGGGATACAATTTGATGGCGTAGATATTGGTTCAAGCTACCAGCCTCTCAAACTCGAGAAGGGCGCGTGAACCGCGTCAAGGTCCACAGGCCTTTTGCGAAGTTATCTATGATAATAGGACTATGACACAGTTGTGAAGGCGCCATAGGACAGAGTTGGACAATTTCAGTTGGTTTTACTCACCTCCTCAATAACTTGGCGGGTCAAATTCTCTAAAATCGTTGGATCTTGAGGAAATTCAGCTTGGATCCAGGCATTTTGCAGGAGTTTGAGGGCCTGTCCTAACTTCTGACCTGGCTCTATCCCGCGCGCGATGAGCTGCGAGCTTTTTATTGGAAAAATTGGCGTTGGGGCGTCAGCCAGAAAATCAGCCGCTTCTATCCAAAGCGAATCATCTGTCTTGGGCGAAGTGTCGCTGACGGCTAAGCACAGGCCGTCGCGGCAGGCTGATGAACCAAAGAGATACAATAGCTCTTTAAGTTTTGCCCGATCTGGCGCTTGTCGGGTTTCCTTAAGGCGATCATATATTTTAGCACTAGCGGTGAGACGGTTAAATTCGTCATTAGACAGACGTAATCTCTCTCTTAATCGATCAACATCAGATTGCGTTAGGACAGTGAAAGCTGCGAGCATTAAAAGAGGGCAGGGTGGTTTATTAATCAGCTTTTCAAAAGCGCGTAATCTTTTAGCTCTATCAGGAAAACTCTCGCCCAGTAGAAGTTTAGCGAACCCATGATGCGATAGGATCGCAAGAATCTCTGGAGCCCGCTCAGTTATCATTAATTTAAAGAGCTCAGTATGAATTCTTTCCCGAGAAAGGCTTAAAAGATTTTCCTTAGCTAAAATACATTGTTTAAGTCCCTCAGGATCCAAATCTCCAACGCCATGAGAAGCGGAAAAGCGAAAAAATCTCAAGATTCGAAGGAAATCCTCGTGTATTCTTGTTTCAGGATCGCCGATGAAACGCACGTGACCAGACGTTAGGTCGACGAGGCCGTTGACATAGTCATAAATTACCCCGCCTTGAGAAAGAGATAAGGCGTTTATCGTAAAATCTCTTCGTTTGGCGTCTTCTTCAAATGAATTTCCAAACGTCACTTTTGCATAACGGCCGTCAGTCTCAACATCCGTGCGCAGGGTCGTAACTTCAAAGGGCTGGCCTTCGATGATAATTGTGACTGTGCCATGCTCAATGCCAGTTGGCGCCACCTTATAGCCAGACTGTTGAGCAGCTTTCATTACAGTTTCTGGTAGAGCCCTTGTGGCGATATCAATTTCTTGTGGCGTTTTTCCACACAGAACATCCCGAATAGCCCCGCCAACAATTCTGCTTTCTTCGCCAGTATTGGAAAGACATGAAAACAAACGCTTTACTTTAATGTCGTTTAATAAAATATCTGTACTATTCATAAGCGTCCTGATGAACCTTCTCTCCAATTTAAAAAGACAGGCATTTTAAATACAATAATAGATAAGGCATCATTAGTTGCGTATAAGTCAAACTTGATCAACCGACCGTTCATCGACCGAAATGACAGTTTAATTATAGGTCAGTCCTAGCTCATTTTGTAAAGCTCTTGATTATCTATTTAATACTAAAAGGATAAAAAGGATAGATCGAACTAAGGAATCTTTAACAGGGGTGTCTTTAGAAAAATTATAGGATAATCTTCTTTAAAATTTACATCTGTTTCAGATATAATGCCGCTACACGTATTTGACGATGAAGAAAGCGTTAACTCAATGACCCGAGCTCCGGAGCAGTCGATTTCAATTGAAAATGAGCTTTTAGAAAGCACGGAGAAAGCAATTTTAAAAATCAAACTTATAAAAGAATCTCTTGGAAGAATTATTTTTGGCCAGGAAGAGGTCATTGAGCAGGTTCTCGTGACCGTATTATCGGGCGGACATGGTCTTTTGGTTGGTCTGCCGGGACTAGCAAAAACAAAGCTTGTTGAGTCGCTTGGCGTAACGCTCGGCTTAGCGCAACAGCGCATACAATTTACCCCAGACTTAATGCCTGCTGACATTATTGGGTCAGAAATCCTCGAGGAAACTCAAGATAAGTCCAGAGTATTTCGATTTATCAAAGGACCAATATTCGGCCAATTAATCATGGCCGACGAGATTAATCGCGCCTCGCCTCGCACTCAATCGGCTTTACTTCAAGCTATGCAGGAACATCACGTTACTGTCGCTGGCCACCATTACGCGCTGCCCACGCCGTTTCATGTTTTAGCGACGCAAAACCCGCTCGAGCAAGAGGGCACCTATCCTTTGCCTGAGGCGCAACTGGATCGCTTTTTAATGCAAATTAACGTTTCTTACCCAGATTTAGAGAGCGAGAGACGCATTCTGATTGAAACCACGGGGGAAAAAAGCTTAACAGCAACAAACTGCGTGTCGGGAGATGAGCTTCTTTTAATACAAAGACTTGTCCGCCAGTTGCCGGTAGGCGATAGGATTGTCGACGCCATCTTACATCTTATTCGATCCGCAAGGCCCGGGGAGGGGCAAAAAGACATCAGCAGACATATCGCTTGGGGGCCGGGTCCAAGAGGAGCGCAATCCCTAATGCTCGCAGCCCGCGCGCGTGCGCTTTTAACGGGTAGGCTGTCGCCAACGATACAGGATGTGGCCATATTAGCCTTGCCCGTCTTGCGACACAGGATGGCTTTAACCGCTTCATCCCGTCGCGATATTTCGATTGAAGAAATTATTAGAAATCTAGTTAATCGGATCGAATAACATGTCTCGTTTGGTTAACTTGGAGACATATACGCTTCAGTCGGATTTTTATATTCCCTTTTCAATCGCTAAGGCGCTTGACCTTTCAGCCCAGCTTGAACGTCTCCTGGTGAAAAACCAGACACGGGCGTCTCAGTTGAGCTACGGACTGCACAATAGGAAAAGATCAGGCTTTGGTGAGAGATTTTGGCAATATCGCGCGTATCAAGCTGGTGAAGACGCCAGTAAAATTGATTGGAGACGATCGGCGCGTGGGGATCAACTCTATGTAAAAGAGAAAGAATTAGAATCTTTGCACGATTATTATTTATGGATTGATTGCTCAGCATCCATGAAGTTCGTCTCTACACTCGGCCAAGAAGATAAATTGAGCCGCTCAATTAATTTTGGCTTAGCAATTGCAGATTTGATTCTTCGAAGTGGAGATCGAATTGGATTATTAGGTTCAAGCTCTCCGTCTTGTTCAAGTAAGACCCTCGAACAAATTACGCATCAATTAGAAGAAAATATATCATGCAATTTAACGAATATCATCCCATTTCTTGATAAGCCATCTAAGCGTTCAAAAATCATTATCATATCAGATTTTCTCGATAATTTAGCTAATTTGAAAGATGTTTTAAAGCATTACGCTGATTATGAAATAAGTGGATTAATTGTTATGATCAATGATCCGTGTGAGGTGGATTTTCCATTTACTGGAGAAACAGAATTTTTTGATACAGAAAATATGCATGAATATTATGCTGGTGAGGCGCAACTTATTGCAGAGCAATATTGCAAGCTCTTTGAAGAACATAAATTACGCATTCAAGAGACGGCTACCCAGAATAGATTTCGCTATTATCATCATGTAACAAGCCAGCCAGCGGATGTAGCGGGTAATGATATTTTAGAATCAATAAACCTTTGTTTGGTGGATATTTAATGTCGCTTTATTTCATGGCGCCAATGGCTTTATCGGGATTTTTGTTGCTGCCGATAGTATATTACCTTTTAAAGATATTGCCGCCCAAGCCTAAACGCATAGTTTTCCCGCCAGTGCATTTAATGCAATCGATCGCTTTGATTGAGCCTAAGCCGTTTAGATCTCCATGGTGGATTTTGCTGCTGAGATTACTTATCGCTACTTTGATTATTACTGCTATGGCAGGGCCGCAATGGCGGCCTGTTAGCGCTGCTTCAGTTAACAAAAATGAAACGCTTGTCATAGTTGATGATGGCTGGGCAGCCTCTAATGATTGGGATATACGTATTAAAAAAGTCGAAAAGATCATTCATGAATTACGCAATAATAATGCGCCGGTTGCATTATTAATAAGCAATGAACCAAAAAATATATCGCTAATAGAACATAATGAAGCCTTGGAAATCATACGCAGTCTAAAGCCA
>OMIO01000021.1 GCA_900299115.1 Methylocystaceae bacterium
AAATACTGAGCCTGGGCTCAAAGGAGTTAAAAATGCGCTTCCCTCATGTTTTAACAGCTAGCTTTTTTCTCTTTCTAGCCTGTGGAGGTCATGCGCTTCCAATCAACAGCGCCCAAGCAGCCTCTGAACAAACATCCTTACAAAAAGCGGATATTGAAAAAATCATTCATGATTATCTGCTGGCAAAACCTGAAGTCCTTAAAGAGGCGATTGACGAACTCGACAAGAGGCAAAAGCTTGCTGAAAACGCAACGCGTCAGAAAGCCGTATTAGAAAATCAAGAAAAATTATTTCGCTCGCCGCATCAAGCTGTCGTGGGCAATCCTAATGGCGACGTAACCTTAGTTGAATTTTTTGACTATAATTGCGGCTATTGTAAACGCGCCTTGGCTTCTGTTGCAAAGCTCATCGAAACAGATCCGAAATTGCGGGTTGTTTTAAAAGATTTCGCAATTTTGGGGACAGACTCGCAAGAAACAGCTCAAGTGGCGACAGCAGCGCGGATGCAGCTCTCGCCGCAAAAATTTTGGGAGTTTCACCAAAAGCTCCTCTCCACCAAAGGTCATATTGGTAAGGCTCAAGCCCTTGCGGTCGCGAAAGAAGTCGGCGCCGATATGGGGCGCCTTGAGGATGATCTCAAAAAACCAGAAACGACAGCCGCTCTTCAAGAAGTCAGCCTATTGGCCGAAGCGCTCCATTTTGACGGCACCCCAGCTTGGGTCCTTGGTCAAGAGGCCATTGTCGGCGGCCTGCCCTACGCAGAGATCAAAGCCAAGCTGGATAACATTCGCAAATGCGGCAAATCGGAATGCTGAGACTGAAATTGCGGGCTTTCTTTGCGCTGCCAATAAGTTTATGAACAGCAATCTGATTGCGACCCCCTCCGATATAGGACCGTTAGATAGATCATGACAGCTGTCCATGTGCTCAACGGCCCTAATCTCAATCTGCTCGGCAAGAGGGAGCCCGCGATTTATGGCAGCGCAAGTCTCGACGATATCCGTAAATTGTTAGATGCAAAATGCGCCGAAAAGGGCGTGTCCTTAGTCTTCAAACAATCAAATATCGAAGGCGAGCTGATTACTTGGATACAAGAAGCAGGCGCAGTTGGCGCTCCGATTATTTTGAATGCTGGAGCTTTGACCCATACCTCGATTGCGCTTTATGACGCGATAAAAGGTGCGCAAGCAACTGTCATAGAAGTGCATCTTTCAAACGTCTATGCGCGTGAAAGCTTCAGACATCACTCTTATATCTCACCTGCCGCGCGCGGGATTATTGCTGGCTTTGGCCCGCAATCCTATCTCCTTGCGCTTGAGGCTATTTTTGCAAACTTCTGACAACATACAGAGACGGAACAATGGCGCGTAAAGTTCAAAAAGCACGTCCCGCTCCACGTAAAACGCCTGCGGTGAAAAACATCTCAGGCATTGACGCCAATTTACTCCAAGCAATCGCTTCACTCGTCGCCGATAGCGATTTAACAGAATTTGAAGTTGAAAAAGGCGATCTCAGGATCCGCGCTGTTAAAGGTGGGGCAACGCCTTATCCTTATGCGCCCGTCTCAGCGCCAATGCCGCCTACGCTTTATCATGCCGCTCCACCAGCCGCTTTGCCTCCCGCCAAAGCCGCGCCGGGGCCTTCTTCTGATCCAACGCCGGCCGATTATGCGGACGCCGTCAAATCGCCAATGGTTGGCACCGCCTATCTGCGCCCTAACCCTGACGCGAAACCCTTTATCGAAATTGGCGCACGCGTTTCTGTGGGCGATAAGCTCTTGCTGATTGAGGCTATGAAAACTTTTAACGATATCATCGCGCCTAAATCCGGCATTATCGTCGCTATTCTTGTAGATGACGGGCAGCCGGTTGAATTTGGCGAACCGCTTCTCGTGATCGAATAGGTCCTTATGTTCGATAAAATTCTGATCGCTAATCGCGGCGAAATCGCCCTTCGGATTCTGCGCGCGGCAAAAGAGCTCGGGATCTCAACAGTCGCTGTTCATTCAACAGCAGACGCAGACGCGATGCATGTCAAATTAGCGGATGAATCTGTTTGTATTGGCCCGCCTGCGGCAAGAGATTCCTATCTCAATATTCCCGCACTCCTCTCTGCTTGTGAAATTACGGGCGCGGACGCAGTCCATCCTGGTTATGGGTTCTTATCGGAAAATGCGCGTTTTGCTGAAATTTTAGAAGAGCACAATATTACGTTTATCGGCCCCAAGTCAGAGCATATACGCTTGATGGGCGATAAGATTGAAGCCAAATCAACAGCAAAAAAACTTGGCATCCCTTGTGTGCCTGGCTCTGAAGGGGCAATTCGCAGCGAAAAAGAAGCGCTCAAAATCGCTGAGAAAATTGGTTTTCCAGTTTTGGTTAAAGCGGCCTCTGGCGGCGGGGGGCGCGGCATGAAAGTCGCGCGCGACGCCCATGATCTAGCAATTGCAGTCTCAACAGCGCGCACCGAAGCTAAAGCCGCTTTTGGCGATGACACAGTCTATCTTGAAAAATATTTAGAAAAACCGCGCCATATTGAAATTCAAATCTTTGGCGACGGCAAAGGTCAAGCAATTCATCTGGGCGAACGCGACTGCTCCCTACAACGCCGACATCAAAAAATCTTTGAAGAAAGCCCCTCGCCTGCTTTAAACGACACACAGCGGAAAAAGATTGGCGATATTTGCGCCAAGGCGATGCAGAAAATGCACTATGCCGGCGCTGGCACAATCGAATTCCTGTATGAGAATGGCGAATTTTATTTCATTGAAATGAATACGCGTATTCAGGTCGAACATCCTGTTACGGAAGCGATCACCGGCGTTGACCTTGTGTGCGAACAGATCCGCGTTGCTGCAGGATCGCCGCTTTCTCTAAAACAAGAAGATATTTGGTTTTACGGCCATGCGATCGAGTGTCGCGTTAACGCCGAACATCCGTTAAACTTCCGACCCTCTCCGGGCCGTATTGCTTATTATCATCCCCCAGGCGGCGTCGGCGTGCGCGTCGATTCCGCAGTCTACCAGGGCTATACAATCCCGCCCAATTACGATTCACTCATTGGCAAATTAGTCGTGCATGGTAGAAACCGCACTGAGGCGCTGATGCGTTTGCGACGCTCACTCGATGAATTCATCGTAGATGGAATTGATACAACGCTGCCGCTCTTCCGAACGCTTGTGCGTAATGGAGATGTGCAAAACGGCCTATATGATATTCATTGGCTAGAACATTTTTTAGCAACGGGTGGAATTGAACCTGGCTTTTAGCATAAAGTCTCAATTTCAACACGCGCAGTGAGGCGATAGATGTCGCGGCGCAAAATTCTTCCCATCTCTCCCCATCTGTTGCTTCGCGCCTATTCAATCGGCCTTTTTCCAATGGCGGAAAACGCTGAAGACGACGAACTCTTTTGGGTTGATCCAGATCCGCGCGCAATCTTTCCGCTTCACTCTTTCAAGCCCTCGCGCTCTCTTGCAAAAATAATTAAGTCGGATCGATTTGAGATCCGCATTGATACGGATTTTCAAGCCGTCATGACGGCCTGCGCCGCCCCTGCCCTGGGACGGGAAAAAACATGGATCAATAAAGATATTCTGCGTCTTTACTGTGAGCTTCATGAAATGGGCTATGCGCATAGCGTTGAATGCTGGCGTAACGGCGCTTTGGTTGGCGGTCTTTATGGCGTTAGATTAAGAGGCGCGTTTTTTGGCGAGAGCATGTTTCATCATGAGCGCGACGCCTCAAAAGTCGCTCTCGCGCATTTAATTGCGCGCCTTAAAACAGGTGGATTTGATCTCCTTGATACGCAATTTATAACGCAGCATCTCGCCTCGCTTGGCGCAATTGAAATTCCTCGCGAAACTTATCTCTTAAAATTAGAATCCGCTTTGACGCGTCAGGCGAATTTTTATGTCTGGCCGAAAGACCATAGGGTGCGCGGGGCTGAAACGCTTGCTGCGCTTGCCTTGGAAGACGCATAAGCGCCTATTGTTTAAAATTGATGCAACGAACTAAAGGGCGCCGCCTGGAGCAGGCGCAGCGGGAGCCGGCGCAGATTCTTGATCTTGTTGACGCGCTTTTGATCTTTTCTTTTTCTTTGCGGCCGCATTTGGATCTGCTGCGTCAGCTGAGGCCGGCGGGGTTTCAGTTTGTATCGGCGCTGCAACCGGCTGATCGGATGGACCGATTGCCTGCGTTTCGACAGGCGCAGGCGCTGCAGGCTCGACCTTGCGCGATTTTTTCTTCTTAGTCGTATCCTCAACCGGCGTCGCGGCAGCGCCGGTAGAATTTTCCCCTACAGGCGCAGCAATTGGCGCTGCAAGTTCCTTGCCGCCTTTGCAGTCCACCAACCAAACATCATAAACTGGATGCTCAACGCCATGCAGGCCTGGGCTAGAGGCAAACATCCAGCCCGTAAAAAGTCGCTTTGATTCTTTTACGTCCACAACAGGCTGTTGGTTCTTATCGTCTTGGCGCGTTTCACGGCTTGGTTTTGCGATCAACTCTTCAATTTCAACAAAACTCGTTGTCTGTGGCGTTTCTGTTTGGGGTCGCGTGTTACATACGCGCGGGATAATCTGCAAAGTGCCAAATTGAACGGTGTCGCCAATTGATACGTCAAAATTAACAATGCGCCCCGTCGTCTTATCCAGACCGGCAAAAGTCGCTGTTGGATTTTGAATTGGGTCGGCATGCGCATGAGACGCAAATGCGCCAGAGGCAAGACTGATTGCCAGAGCGCATTTGATTATGTGCTTCATGAGGTCACCGCTAGGTCGACTGCAGGGACGATCGCTGACGCTACGCATGAGTGAACGGGGCAATTTCAGCCTTCTGGCCGCCAGGCGACATAATCGCCGCCAGCTGGGGTTCGCTCGCCCGTTGAGAGTTGAGATCCGGGCGGACGATAGGCCTGCGGCGTGCCGGTAAGATTGGGCAGATGCGGAAGTTCCCAATCCTTTGCTGTGTAGGTTTCAGCTGTCGGCGGCACATCCACCGTGTGATGAAGCCAACCATACCAACCCGGCGGGGTCGCTGAACCTTCGCAATAACCTTTGTAAATCACCCAACGTCTTTCAACGCCAAGCGCAGCGTCTTTTTTCCCGCCGCGGCGTCGATAATAGACATTGCCAAATTCATCCTCGCCGACCCGCTCGCCATAGAGCATTGTCCAAAGGCCCGTTGATAGCGTCGCCTTGTTCCACCAGGTAAAAAATCGCACGATGTAAGACATTTCTCTTCCAGGCTATAGGCTGCGCAGGACTGATTTTCTCCTGACTCTTATGGCTTCCGCGAAGCGCGGTGTCTAGAGGATTGGTGGTTAAATTTCAGCAACCCGCCCGTCTTTTAAATTTTATAA
>OMIO01000022.1 GCA_900299115.1 Methylocystaceae bacterium
TCACTGCGCTGCTTGTGCTTTTTGTCGCGCTACAATTTTTAGGAGAGTATGGACCGCCTACACTATCCCAATTTATCTTTCAAACATTCGCCTTTGTTCCAGAGCGGTTAAATTCCCTAGTTTTTCCGCAAACAATAATGAGTGAGCTAACAAATTTCTCTAACAATACATATATAGCCTCAGTTGGCCCTATAAAAAAAGACTATTTTAGTTTTTTTACCCTTCTAACTTACGCCTTTTTGCATGCCAACTGGACACATCTCCTCGTTAATGGACTTACGCTCGCAGCTTTTGGCGCCCCCATTGCACGTCGGCTCGGTCCAATAAATTTTCTAAACTTTATGGCTCTTTGCGCAATCGCCGGCGCGCTTACGCATTACTTGGGCCATATGACAGACACTACCCCCGTCGTCGGTGCTTCTGCTGCAATTTCTGGTGCGATTGCTGGAACCATCCGATTTGCATTTGACAATCCGCTACCACAATCCTCACGTTTGCAACCAAAAAACAAATATGAAGAGGCCCTTAAACCTCTTAATAATCTCTTTTCCAATCGCTCCGCTACTATTTTTATGATCGTGTGGCTTGCTTCAAATTTAATGATTGGAGTTTTTCCTAAGTCCTTTGGCATAGAAGGCTCTATCGCCTGGGAAGCGCATTTGGGCGGATTTCTTTGCGGCCTATTTCTTCTTGGTTTTTTTGATCCCGTCGAAGCCCACGGCCCTTAACGAGCCTGATGCCGAATTGGAAGATAAGAGAAAATATTTGGCAAAGCGCGCGTAGCTGCAAGATGCCCAATTTCTATAATTTTTTCTGCACGATGAAAATCAAACATACCAATATCTTCCATATGCGCCGTAATAATTGCATCCGGCGGGTCTCCTGCTAGGCGTGAGCGTAAAATTCTATCTTGAATAATATTAAAGGCGTCAATCATAGCGCTGCCAACATTAGGGGCTTCATCGCTGCGCCGATCAAAATACTTTGGTAATATTCTCTCAATTAAAGAGGCGTCAGTTTTTTGGTTATAGGGTTTATCGCTTGTTCCAGACTTGCTCATATCTGCTGCAGCATCTCTTATCACCCCAGCTCGATACATCATATCCGCCGTGACATTTATGGCGATGACAAAATCTGCTCCTAACGCCCGACATACCGTCACCGGCACGGGATTAACCAAGGCGCCATCAAATAACCATCGATCTGCAACGCGCACTGGCTCAAATATGCCTGGCAGAGCATATGATGCGCGTATGGCAAGAGATAAAGAACCGCGCTGTAACCAGACCTCATGACCTGTGCCGACTTCCGTTGCGATAGCTGCAAAAGGGGTTTCTAGCTGCTCAATCAAAAACCCGCTTAATTCCTGTTCCAAGGCGACCTTTAAGCGCTCACCAGCAATTAAACTGCCGCCAGTAAAGGAGAGATCCATAAGCGTAAAAACGCGCCGGCGCGTCAGCGATCGAGCAAAAACTTCGATTTGATCTAATTTACCTGCTGCGTAGCAGCCCCCAACAACTGCGCCCATTGACGTACCGGCGATAACATCTGGATATAATCCATTGGCTAACAGCTCGCGCAAAACGCCTATATGCGCCCAACCCCTCGCAGCACCAGCTCCAAGAGCCAGTCCAATTTTGACATTTCGTTTCGCGGAAGGACCACTTCCTACATCCTTATCAGCTGAGGATTGAGCTGAGGAGCTTGTTTGATTTGGCGCTGTCATATACCGCCCTTAAGGAGATGGAGAAGCTATCGCCACCATCTAACTGACCTAGTGGTCAGACTTATTATCTAATTCAAAAAAATTGCTGGGCCATAATTTTTAGTAAAAATTATGAAATTAATTTTAATGATATTGAATACCCTACTCTAAAGACCTTATTATTCTTCCAATATTTCTAATTCATTTACCCCAGAGGATGATTTAACGACACGGTAAAAACACGACTTGCGTCCGGTATGACATGCCTTACCGTCTCCACCAGGCTCTACAGAGAGCAAAAGCGCATCTTGGTCGCAGTCTACCCTTAAGGAGACTACCTTTTGAACCTGACCAGATGTATCGCCCTTGCGCCAAAGAGCTGCGCGAGAACGAGACCAATAATGCGCCACGCCTGTTTCAAGCGTCTTAGTCAGCGCCTCTTCGTTCATATAGGCAACCATAAGTATTTCTCGGCTAGAGTGTTCTATGGTTACACAAACAATTAAATTATTTGCATCAAATTTAGGACTAAAGACTGTACCTTCTTCTAATACGTAATCTCCCATAGAAAAAACCTTCCTGACTTTTCAGCGTGCGCCACGAAGCAGAGTATAAAAACGCGCCTGCTGCTCAGGGTTATTCTCAAACAACCCGGCAAATTGAACTGTTGACGTTATTGAGCCCTGTTTTTTGATGCCGCGCATAGACATACACATATGCTCAGCTTCTAACATCACCGCAACGCCGCGCGGTTTTAAATGAGATACAAGTGCTTGCATAATTTGAGCCGTCATCGTTTCCTGCGTTTGCAACCTATGCGCGTAAGCATCAACGAGCCGAGCCAACTTAGAAAGCCCAACGACACCATTAGATGGATAATAGGCTATGTGTGCTTTTCCCAAAAATGGCGCAACGTGATGCTCGCAGTGCGAGGTAAAACTAATATCTCGCACTAGGACTATGTCATTATAATTTTCAACTTCAGAAAACACCCGCCCAAGCAGTTCGCCAATATTTTTTTCATACCCTTGAAAATATTCTTCATAAGCCTTTACGACACGCTTAGGCGTATCGCGCAGCCCTTCCCTATCTGGATTGTCGCCTGCCCAGCTTAACAAAGTCTTCACCGCAGCTTCAGCCTCTTCCCGGGAAGGCCGGTAACAAGGTTTTTGACCAGATAATCCAGTTGATCCAGTCGCGCCAATTTCAGCGCAATAGGGTGATATTCCTTCACTTTCGATAGAGTCTAGCTGGGTCTTAACCAATTCTTCCATGCGGCGCCCTTTCACGTTACAATAATCATAAAAAAATTGGCGTTAAGGCCAATAGAAATATGCTATGAAGCGATAATTCACGCTTGAACCTTCAACCAAAGAATTTCAGCGCTTAAGACATCTGCTTTGCGCTTTAACTCTTATTTCTTGACGACTATATAGGCCAGCAAGTCATCAAGTTAAGCCCTAGAGCGCTCATGAAATGATTGAAACGATTTATAATAATCGCATCTTAGCGCTCGCGGCTGAAATACCAAGAATAGGTAGACTGCCACAGCCTGATGCTACGGCGACAGCGCATTCTAAACTCTGCGGCTCAACAGTTATTGTTGACGTCGTTCTCAAAGATGGCCGTATCGCCGATTACGCGCATGAATTAAAAGCCTGCGCACTGGGTCAAGCTTCTGCATCAATACTTGCCCGCAACGTAATAGGCGCCTCAATTGATGAGTTGCGCGCTGGTCGAGACGCTTTGAGAAAAATGTTAAAAGAAAATGCCCCGCCGCCAAAAGACCGCTGGGAAGAAATTGCTGTCTTAGAGCCTGTGAGGGAATATAAAGTTCGACACGCCTCCACGCTTCTTGCTTTCGAGGCCGTAGTGGAAGCAGCTGAAAAAGCTGAAAAAAATGCTCTAAAGTCACACAGCGGGTAACGCGCGCTTTTACCCCACGGCCCATAGGCTTGATCTTGGCTTTAGAGGAAAAAACATCATGCGACGCAGTCAATCAGCGGCCTTCCGACTGGTCTCAAGGCTGCCTTTAAGACTAAATTGAGGGAATGACACTTCCAGCGATTCGGATCATCGGCATCGACCCAGGCCTGCGCAACACAGGCTGGGGGATCATTGATTGCCAAGGCTCCCGCCTCTCCTTTGTCGCCTGCGGGCGCATCCATCCGACCCCAGAACTAGAAATGGGCGAACGTTTGAGACAGTTGAATATGGGACTGCTTGATGTGATCGCACAATACAGCCCAAGTGAGGCTGCAATTGAGGAAACCTTTGTTAATCGAGACCCCCAATCCGCCCTCAAGCTGGGACAAGCTCGCGGCGTCGCCCTGATGGCTCCAGCGACAGCGCGTCTCGTCATTGCAGAATATGCCGCTAATCTTGTTAAAAAAACTGTCGTGGGTTCAGGTCATGCCGACAAAAATCAAATTCAAATGATGGTGCGCGTACTCTTGCCAGCAAGCAATCCAACGTCTCCAGATGCGGCGGATGCGCTGGCTGTCGCCATCTGCCACGCTCAACATCGCAATATTCGCACAAGAGTTTCAGCATGATTGGTAAACTCAAGGGGATCATTGACAGCTATGGAGAAGATTATCTCATTCTTGATGTCAACGGCGTTGGCTATGTCGTATATTGCTCAACTCGAACGCTACAAAATTTGAAAGGAAGAGGCGAAATTATTTCACTCATCATTGAAACTCAGGTGAGAGAAGATTCTATCCGTCTATTTGGCTTTGATGGAGAAAAGGAGCGTGATTGGTTTAGGCTCCTTCAAAGCGTTCAAGGCGTTGGCGCCAAAGTAGCTCTTGCAATTTTATCAATTCATGCAACTTCGGAACTATCATCCGCTATCGCATTTGGAGATAAAACAGCCGTTGCCCGTGCACCAGGGGTAGGGCCAAAGCTTGCTGCGCGCATTGTTGCTGAATTGAAAGATAAAGCGCCCCTCCCCAACTCTTATGATGCAAGTTTTGACAAGACGATATCAGAAATCGAAACACCGCAATTGCCCTCAGCAATGCATGATGCAATTTCCGCTCTTGTAAATCTTGGTTATGCGCGCCCACAATGCACGGCTGCAATAATTGCAAGCATTAAGAAACTTGGCGAGAACGCTGAAACGAGCGTCTTAATCAGGCAGGGGCTTAAGGAATTAGCTTCATGAGCGCCTCATCCGAAAATCGCTTTGTCAGCCCAGAACAGCGTCACGACGATCTAGAACAAAGCTTTCGACCACTCTCCCTTGTCGATTTTACCGGCCAAGAGGCAGCCCGCGCTAATCTTAAAATTTTTATTGAGGCCGCCAAAACACGCAGCGATGCGCTAGACCATGTTCTCTTGGTTGGTCCGCCCGGATTAGGAAAGACAACTCTAGCGCAAATTATCGCAAGAGAATTAGGGGTCAATTTTCGATCTACATCTGGACCCGTCATCGCTAAGGCGGGAGATCTTGCCGCCCAACTAACAAACCTTGAGCAACGCGATGTTCTTTTCATCGATGAAATTCACCGCCTTAATCCAGCGGTTGAAGAAATACTCTATCCAGCCATGGAAGATTTTCAACTTGATTTAATCATTGGCGAAGGACCCGCCGCGCGTTCTGTTAAAATAGATCTCGCGCGCTTTACCTTGGTTGGGGCCACGACACGGGCCGGACTGCTAACGACACCCTTGCGGGATCGCTTTGGCATACCAATTCGATTAAATTTTTACACAGCGCGCGAGTTAGAACTTATCATCCGGCGCGGCGCGCGGGTTATTGGCGTTGGAATGAGCGAAGAAGGCGCGCAAGAAATTGCACGTCGCTCGCGTGGAACGCCCCGAATTGCCGGCCGCCTCCTGCGCCGCGTGAGAGATTTCGCTGTCGTCGAGGAGGCTGACGCAATTACGCGAGAGCTTGCCGATCGAGCCTTGTCTCTCTTAGAAGTTGACGCCATCGGCCTTGATATCATGGACCGGCGATATCTAGAGATGGTTGCGATTAATTTTGGCGGCGGACCTGTTGGCATCGAAACAATCGCGGCAGCCCTATCTGAGCCACGCGACGCCATAGAAGATATCATCGAACCTTATTTGTTACAGCAGGGATTTCTTCAACGCACGCCGCGCGGACGCTTACTCACTGCGAATGCTTTTCGTCATTTAGGTCTCACTGAACCCCAGCGTCCTAATGGACAATTTGGTCTATTTGCGGAGGACTCATGAATAAGCGCCCGGAAACCGCTGACGCTGAAAGCGAACCTCATGAAATAACCATCCGCATCTATTATGAAGATACTGATTTTTCCGGACTTGTGTATCACGCCTCTTACCTTCGCTTCATGGAGCGAGGACGAAGTGAATTATTGCGCGGTCTTGGCTTGCATCAAAGAGCGCTTCTTGAGGGCTCAACCGGGACGCCTTTTTTCTTCGTGGTCCGAGCCATGGATATTGATTTTAAAAAGCCGGCGCTGATGGACGATCTTGTGACCATTGAAACACGGGTTAAAGAAGTCGGCGGGGCCTCTGTATTATTAGACCAGCGCGTCCTGCGTGAGAGGGAATTGCTTGTGCAAGCCGCCGTTACGGTAGTGTGTGTTGAGAATCGCAAGGCTAAACGCCTCCCAGCCGATGTCAGGTCCCGTTTCCTCTCCCAGCAAAAAGGGGCGCTACATAACTGATTGTTAACACTAGTCCTATAACAATTTTTTGTGCGGCGCACCCTGGCCCTAGAAAGGGCGAAATTACAGGCCATAGTCCTGTAGATTGATCATTCGCAATTGCGCCGCCGCATTGCCCTGCAAGGACACAGCATGAACCCTGCCGATATCGCCGCCGCCCCAGCCGCTACCGAAATCACAATTTTAAGCATGTTTTGGACGGCGCACATCGTCGTGAAGATTGTAATGCTCTGCCTTCTGGGCGCATCTGTATGGTGCTGGGCGATTATCATCGACAAAACGCTTCTATTACGCCGTCTGCGCAAGGCAAATGAACGTTTTGAGGAGAGTTTCTGGTCAGGCAATTCTCTTGAAGATCTTTTCGCAAAATTGTCTGAACGGCCAACAACAGGAAACGCTACGCTCTTTGTATCCGCAATGCGCGAATGGAAACGTTCGTTTCAAAACTCAACTGCGAGTTTCATGGGCCTGCAAGCCCGCATCGAAAAAGTGCTGGATGTCTCAATTGTTAGAGAAGTAGAAAAAATCGAATCAAATCTACTCGTGCTCGCAACAGTCGCCTCTGCTGGCCCCTTTGTTGGATTGTTTGGAACCGTCTGGGGCATCATGACCTCATTCCGCTCGATTGCAGCCTCGAAGAACACCTCACTTGCCGTCGTCGCGCCAGGTATTGCCGAAGCTCTGCTTGCAACCGCAATAGGCCTTTTTGCAGCTATTCCAGCCCTTATTGCCTATAACAAAATGCAAGGCGATGTTGCTAAGACACAAGCGCGAATGGAAAGTTTCGCAGACGAATTCTCAGCAATTTTATCGCGTCAAATTGATCAACATACTTCCTCAAATAGAGACCGCGCGGCCTAATTTGTTACTAATAAGGAAAGCATAGAATGGGCGCCTCAGTTTCATCGCCAGGCGGCGGGGGTCGACGCCGTCGGGGAGTGCCGCGCTACCGCGCGATGGCCGAAATCAACATGACGCCATTTATTGACGTCATGCTTGTGCTGCTGATCATCTTTATGGTGGCGGCTCCACTTCTTGCAACAGGCGTAGCTGTTGATTTGCCTCAAACAAAAGCCGGGGCTCTGAATATTGATCAAAAACCAATAGCGATCGCTATTGATGAAAAAGGGCAGGTCTTTTTGATGGATCAGCCAATCGAAACAGCTCAAATTCTCGATAAGCTCAAAGAAATCGCCAAAGGCGGATTTGATGAACGCATTTATGTTCGAGGATCAAAAGCAGTCAATTACGGACGCGTAGCGGAAGTCATGTCGCTCATCACAAGCGCTGGTTACAAAAAAGTCGCCCTTGTGACTGAGCAGGAGAAAAAGTGAGTCTGCGAAATTGAGATTTTCGCGGTCGGAACCAGGTGTCATTGTCTCTCTTGTCGCCCATATTGGGGTGCTCATTGCGGCAATGACCTTATTCTCAACAACAGATAAATTTGAAGACGCAGCGGAGATGATCCCGATTGACGTCGTTTCAGATAGCGAACTGAATTCTGTTGTTAAGGGCGAAAGAACGGCAAAGGAAGTAAAGCCTGGTCCGCGCGTTGATAAATTAGCAGATAAGCAGGATACCCCTCCTGAACCTCCGCTAAATCAAGCCGAAAAAGATAAGCCCGCGCCACCTCAACAAGCGCAAAAATTACCCGAACCAAGCTCTTCATCAGAAGCGCAAAAACTTCCTCCTCCACCAACTCCTGATAAGCAACAAGAAGCTAAAACCGCTGAACCAAAGCCTGCGCCTCAAGATAAAACAGCGCGCGAAGATGAAAAGCCAGAAATTGAAGAGGCGGAAGTTATCAAACCCAAGCCGCCTAAGAGACCAAAATTTGAGGCGGAAACAAAGGATATCGCACCGCCAACGCCAAAACCGCCGCCGCGCCTTAAAGCCGATGAACTAGCCAAGCTACTAGAAAACAAAAAGAAACTGGAAGAGGCTGATCAGGCGGAGAAAGAACCTAAACCTAAATCAGGCGAGGAAAATACGCTTGCATCCAAATTTAGCGCTTCAAGCATTATGAATCTTCTCACCAGGGAAGCTGCACAACGACGCGCAGCGACGGGTCAAGAACTAAAAACCGCTTCCCTGGGCGCCCCTGAGGGCGCTGCAGATAAATTGTCTGCAACAATGGAGTCGCGCATCGCTGCATACATCCACGATCACTACCATCCTTGCTGGGCCTCAGCGCTCTCTTTAGGCGGAGCAACCTTTGCTCCGGTTGTTGAATTTCATCTCTCACGCGAAGGCGCGTTAGAGGGCCGCCCTCAACTCATGAATCCTTCAAATAATCCTGTGGAACAAGCAAGAGGCGAACAAGCTCTACACGCCGTGCGTCGCTGCAGCCCAATGAAAATTCCCGATGAATTCATGCCATTCTACGATCAAACTCTTCGCGATATCACAATACGCTTTCAAGATACGCATTGAGCCTTGAGGTTAAGAACTGAGTTTAAAAAACTACTTTAAAAAAAGAGTATCGACATGACCCTTCTTTTAACGCGGCGCAATGCAGCTCAGTTGATTGCTAGTCTCGCGGTTACCCCCATCACACAAGCACATGCAGGGCGTATTATTGAACTGCACGGCGGAGGATTCCAGCCAGTAAGTATTGCGATTAGCCCTTTTGTAGGAGACGATGCAGCTCAAACCGTGACTTCAATTATCAATAATAACTTTAAAAGGTCCGTTTTTCTTAAACCGGTTGATATTAGCGCCCTGGGCCCCAATGTAGCGCCTCCAGATCAACGCCCTGATCTTGCAGCGTTTAAAACAATTGACGCTCAATATGTGCTCACAGGACGCGCTCAGCGTATTGGAGACGGTCGACTTAAAACAGAATTCCGCCTGTTTGATGTCACGACAGGAGAACAAATTTCAGGCCAGCAATACGCTACCGACTCTGCAAATATTCGTCGCGTCGCTCACATGCTCAGCGATGCCGTTTTCACCCGTATTACAGGTGAAAAAGGTTTCTTTGATAGTCGAATTGTATTTGTTGATGAGTCTGGCGCTAAAGACAACCGTAAAAAAAGATTAGCCATCATGGATCAAGATGGAGCTAATGTACATTATTTAACACATGGCGAGGAACTTGTAGTCACCCCTCGCTTTTCACCCTCATCTCAAGACATTACCTATATGGCTTTTAGCGCTGACGATGATCCAAAAGTTTTATTGATGAATATTGAGAATAATCAGCGCGACACGGTTGGAAATTTTCCAGGGATGACATTTTCTCCAAGATTTTCACCTGATGGACAGAAAATAATTATGTCGCTTTCTCAAGGATCATCAACAAATCTCTACACAATGGATTTACGTTCGCGCACAACGACACGCCTTACAGAAACAACCGCCATCGATACTTCGCCGTCTTACTCTCCTGACGGAGCACAAATTGCATTTGAGAGCGACCGCGGCGGATCTCAACAGATTTATATCATGTCAGCTAGTGGCGGCGCAGCCAAACGAATTTCCTTTGGCGGAGGACGTTATTCAACGCCTGTATGGTCGCCTAAGGGGGACTATATTGCTTTCACTAAACAAAGCGGCGGCAATTTTTCAATCGGCGTCATGAAAACCGACGGGTCAGGAGAAAGAATTTTAACAGAGGGCTTCCATAATGAAGGCCCCACGTGGTCTCCAAACGGTTTATTTATCATGTTTTTCCGCGAGGCTGGCGGCGGCGGCGGGCCTAAAATTTATATGGTCGATGTTTTTGGTCGATCGGAAATCGTTGTGCCTACCCCTGGTTATGCTTCCGATCCCGCCTGGGGCCCATTACAAGGATAAAGGGATAATTATTTCTATGAAAATTCAGTAGACTGATGATTGAAAAAACAAATAGAGACGTTCGCATTCACGAAAGCTGGCGCAAAAATCTTGCTAATGAATTTGAGCAACCCTATTTCGCACAGCTCAGACAATTTATACATCAAGAATATGCTGAAAAAACGATCTATCCCCCAGCGCCGCTAATATTTAGAGCTTTTGACGCATGTCCCTTTGATCAGGTCAAAGTAGTGCTGTTAGGCCAAGATCCTTATCATGGCCCACTACAAGCAAATGGACTATGTTTTTCAGTTAACGCGAATGTTAAACCGCCGCCTTCCTTGGTCAATATTTTCAAAGAAATCGAGGCTGATCTAAAGCGGCCAATTTCAAGAGAGACAGATTTATCAAGATGGGCCAAGCAGGGCGTCTTATTACTTAACGCAACATTGACAGTGCGCGCTGCACAAGCAGCCTCTCATCAAAATCAAGGCTGGGAGACGTTCACGGATTCCGCTATAGAAATGCTAGCAAAGAAAAGAGAAAATCTTGTTTTCTTGCTTTGGGGCGCATACGCCCGTCGCAAGGGGGTTAATATTAACCGCGATAAACACTTAGTATTAGAATGCGCGCATCCCTCTCCTCTTTCAGCACATAATGGTTTTTTTGGCTCCAGACATTTTTCACAAACGAACGCCTATCTTATAGCCCATGGGTTAACGCCAATCGAGTGGTAATTACTTAAGAACCAGAGCTTAAAAGAAAATTATTTTTTTTCATATTCCTTTGCGCATCATCTAGAAGCAAAAAAAATAAAAAATACTCCTCGCAATCAAGCGTGATATTATTGAGGATAAGGCTCTTAAAAACGATAGGAAACAAGGAGGGTAAAAAGAGAATATCACCCTTGGGCCTGCATATCTCATTAAACTCGCAATGCCTCACACTTGAAAAACGTTAATGACTTACAACTTAAGTGAGGTTATCAGTAAGATTGACGTGCTTTTATTCAATCAATTATCCAAATAGACACGCTTATGACTAAACCTTTTCACCCATCAAATGATCCGAATTCGGGCGCCGATGAGCTAGCTAAAGATCATTATGAAATGTTGGAAGTAGAACCGCCAACACTATCAGATCAAGATGCGGAGACGCCAGCGAGCGTTAAGCGCGGCATCGAGGTGATAAAACACTATTGGAAAAATGCGCCCAGCAGCCCGGGTGTTTATAGAATGGTGGCTGAGAGCGGCGAAGTGCTCTACGTCGGAAAGGCTAAGAACGTTCGAAAACGCGTCGCCAGCTACACCCGCCTTGCTGGACACGTCAATCGAATTGCAAGGATGATCTCTACAACTGCATCAATGATTTTTATTTCAGTAGAAACAGAAACTGATGCGCTTTTACTTGAAGCAAACTTAATCAAGCAACTTAAACCGCGCTTCAACGTACTGATGCGCGATGATAAATCATTCCCCTATATTCTAATTTCCAATGATCACGCAGCGCCTCAGATCACCAAACATCGAGGCGCACGCGTTCGTAAGGGGGATTATTATGGACCTTTCGCTAGTATCTGGGCGGTAAATAGAGCGCTTAACACTCTAGAGCGCGCCTTTCTATTACGCTCTTGCACACAAAGTTATTACGATAATCGCACGCGCCCTTGCTTGCTCCATCAAATTAAACGCTGCGCTGCGCCTTGTACAAATGAAATCTCAATTGAGGATTATGCGGTGTTAGTTCAATCCGCGCGTAATTTTCTTTCAGGGAAAAGCCAGGATGTAAGAGAACAACTTGCCATTGAAATGACCCAGGCGGCGGAAAAGCTCGATTTTGAGCGCGCCGCTCGATTAAGAGATAGAATTTCAGCTCTATCGACAATTCAGGGGGCTCAAGGAATTAATCCAAAAACGATCGAGGAAGCAGACGTTTTCGCTATCAGTAAAGAAGCTGGTCGCTTCTGCATAGAAGCCTTTTTTTTTCGCGCCTATCAAAATTGGGGAAACCGATCTTATTTTCCGCGCGCCGATTCATTACTAACAGAATCCGAGGTCTTAGAAGCTTTTCTCTCGCAATTTTATGATGAGCACCCTTCTGCACCCCTTGTTCTCCTATCACACCCCATAGAGAGCAAAGCGCTGCTTGAAGAGGCCTTATCTAAAAAGACAGAAAAACGCATACAAATTATTATCCCTCAACGCGGAGAAAAAAAAGAGCTTGTCGATCATGCTTTAACAAACGCGACACAAGCTCTTGGAAGAAAATTATCTGAAGATGCAAGTCAGCAAAAACTTCTTGCAGCCTTGAGCGATGCTTTCAACCTTGATCATACGCCACAAAGGGTCGAGGTCTATGACAATTCTCATATAAGCGGCGCACAGGCAATCGGAGCAATGATTGTTGCAGGCCCTGCAGGTTTCATGAAAAGTCACTATCGCACATTTAATATTAAAAACACCCAAATTTCGCCCGGCGATGACTTTGCTATGATGCGTGAAGTTTTAAATCGACGATTTTCGCGTCTTGCTAGAGAAGAGGATAAAAATTCTGATCCTGACAGCTTTCCAAGCAGCCCTGATCTTGTATTAATCGATGGCGGCCAGGGACAATTTAAGATCGCCCAAGAAGCCCTAGAAGCTACAGGCGTAAAGGGCGTTGCGCTCATCGCAATCGCTAAAGGGGCTGATCGAAACGCTGGCCGAGAGACCTTTTTTATGGAGGGACGAGAGCCCTTTCGTCTGCCGCCACATGATCCAGCGCTCTATTTTATTCAAAGACTAAGAGATGAAGCCCATCGTTTCGCTATTGGCACGCATAGAGCAAAAAGACGCAAAGATTTTGTCAAAAATCCGCTTGATGAGATCGCTGGCATCGGCCCTGCACGCAAAAGAGCCCTGCTCCTTGCCTTTGGATCGGCTAAAGCCGTTTCCCGGGCCGCCTTGTTGGATCTTGAAAAGGCTCCCGGCATAAATAAAGCCACAGCTTTAATGATTTATAATCATTTCCAAAAGAGCGACTAATTCGGCAAGAGAGCGCGTTTTTACACGTCATTTTTGCAAGGGTTAATCAACCCTTAACCGTGGCAATTTACCCTTGCAAGATCTTCTTCGCGTCGCTCTCAAGCGGTTATGCGCCGTAAGATAAAGCCTTTTGTCCTTCTAATCGAGCGATGTGTATCATGCGGAGCCATTATAGAGGCCACCTCTCCGAACAGATTAGTGAATTTACCTCCAATCGGATGAAGCAATTGGGCGGCCTTGCGATGATGATAAGCGCTGGCGCGTTGACGCTAGCGCTGGCTTCATGGTCCGCTCAGGACCCCTCGCTGAATCACGCGACGAATACGCCTCCGCGCAATCTTTTAGGCGCGCCAGGCGCGATCACAGCCGATATTATCATGCAGCTTGTGGGCTTTGGCGCAATCGCCGCGATTATTCCGCTTACGATGCAAGGAATGCGCCTGATGCGCCTCCAGCGTCTAGATAAAAGCGCATGGCGTCTTGGGTTATGGTGTCTGGGCATCATCGCTTCCTCCGCAACAGCCGCGCTGCTGCCGGCTACCGACCGATGGCCGTTGCCCACAGGCCTCGGCGGCGTTATCGGAGACGGCGTTTTATCCATCCCACGGGCCATTTTTGCTAACGCCAGCATCGCTATGGCGATTTTTGGCGTAATCACTGCGTTTGCCGCGATCCTATCTGTCAGCGGCGCCGCTGGTTTGGGCGCAAAGACTGAAAATAATTCAGACGAGGAC
Source organism: Methylocystaceae bacterium (assembly GCA_900299115.1). Classification (GTDB taxonomy): domain Bacteria; phylum Pseudomonadota; class Alphaproteobacteria; order Rhizobiales; family Beijerinckiaceae; genus Methylocystis. The sequence goes on from OMIO01000022.1 coordinate 13,904, forward strand.
TCATTCATACCCGAAGATGACGCCCAGCGCGCCTATGAAGATGAAGATTTAGATGGAGAGCCTGGCGTTGCGCTGATTTCCTTTGGGGCGATTATTCATACTGGCCTGGCTATTAAAAGTTGGCTGAGCCGCAAGATTTTATCTTTTAAAAATAGACGTAAAATTCAAGAGTTAAAGCCGCTAACGCCTCATGCTCGAAAGGAACCAACTTTTGATGATCTCGAGAGCTGGCCAAGCTATGTTCCAACGCCAAGGAATTTAGACCAAGATTTAGATCAAAATATCATCCCCGAAGAGAAAGCAGCTCCTGCTGCGTCAAGACGCCGACAACGCGCGCCATCTCGTCCAATGAAAACTTCTGAAATCTATGAAACACCTTCCTTGACCCTTCTTGCTGAGCCTAAAAAAACTTCAGTAGGCGCACGTCTTTCTGCTGAAGCCTTGGAGGAAAATGCACATTTACTTGAAGGCGTCTTAGATGATTTTTCAGTCAGAGGAGAAATCATCAATGCACGCCCCGGGCCTGTCGTAACACTCTATGAACTTGAACCGGCCGCAGGCGTAAAATCATCAAGAGTTATTGGATTAGCCGACGATATCGCACGCTCAATGTCTGCTATTTCCGCTCGCGTTGCTGTCGTTTCTGGCAGAAACGCTATTGGCATTGAATTACCTAATCAGCGCAGGGAGACGGTATATTTAAGAGAATTAATTGCAAATGAGGAGTTTTCTAACTCAAGTCATAAATTAGCAATTGCCTTGGGTAAAACAATTGGCGGCGAAGCAGTCATTGTTGATCTTGCGCGTATGCCACATTTGCTCGTTGCAGGCACAACCGGCTCTGGAAAATCTGTTGCAATTAACACAATGATTTTATCTCTGCTCTACCGACTGAAACCGGAAGAGTGCCGACTGATCATGGTCGATCCAAAGATGCTCGAACTTTCAGTCTACGACAACATTCCTCATCTCTTAACCCCCGTTGTAACAGACCCCAAGAAAGCTGTAGTGGCGCTAAAATGGGCTGTGAGAGAGATGGAGGATCGTTATCGTAAAATGTCCAAACTGGGCGTGCGGAATATTGATGGATTTAATACGCGCGTGTCTGAGGCGATGGCGAAAGGTGAATCTATCAGCCGAACAGTTCAAACAGGTTTTGACCGCGAAACGGGCGAGGCAATCTTCGAGCATGAGAAGATGGACCTGACCAAACTACCCTACATTGTCGTTATCGTCGACGAAATGGCGGATCTAATGCTCGTGGCGGGCAAAGATATTGAAGGCGCAATCCAAAGATTAGCTCAAATGGCGCGCGCCGCGGGAATTCACCTGATTATGGCGACGCAACGTCCTTCCGTTGACGTCATTACCGGTACGATCAAAGCCAATTTTCCAACGCGTATCTCGTTTCAAGTCACCTCTAAAATTGATAGCCGGACAATTCTTGGAGAACAGGGCGCGGAACAGCTTTTGGGACAAGGGGATATGTTATACATGGCGGGCGGCGGGCGTATTTCACGCGTGCATGGCCCCTTTGTTTCAGATGGCGAAGTAGAACAAGTTGTAGCCCATCTAAAAACTCAAGGCGCACCACAATATCTTGACGCAATTACCGTCGAAGAAGACACTGGCGAAAGCGATACTGGGCCCTTGGCGGGAACCATGGATGCGGAAGAAGGCGGCGATCTTTATGATCGCGCCGTTAATATTGTTCTACGTGACCGAAAGTGTTCAACGAGCTATATCCAAAGACGCCTATCTATCGGCTATAATAAAGCCGCTTCCATCGTGGAGCGGATGGAGCAGGAGGGTGTGGTAAGTCAGCCAAATCATTCTGGAAAACGTGAAATCTTAGTTGGAGGAGGCGTTGATCGCGGCGCATTTGATATTGAAGCCGCCGAGTAACAAAAATAGTTTATACGCCTCGAGGATCATTATTGAATAATTCGTGGTAGAAATTTGATCAATAACAAAACGGAACTTTATCGTGACAAAAAACACTCTGATATTGGCAAACCTATTGGTTTTATTATCCACGCCGCTCCTCGCTCAAACTCCCACCGCCCCTAGTATCAATCCCAATGAAACAAAACCAGCGGCAAATGCGCAAACTCCTGAACAAAGACCCGCAGAAGCTAAGACGCCTTTAGAGGCAGGAAGCGAGCAAAAATCTTCCGAGATATCGCCCGCCGCAGAAACCAACCCCTCAGAGAAAAAAAAGTCGGGAAAAAACGCCAAAGAGCCCATTCAACTTGGCAAAAAAAACGCCGATGCGCCAAAACCAATGGAACGTGGCGAGGCTATTAAGCGCGCCAATGCTTTTTTTAATTCCTCGCCCGTCATGACAGCTGACTTCGTGCAAATTGGCGGCGATGGCAAACGCTCTGAAGGCAAACTCTATGTGCAAAGAGCCGGTCGCGTCCGCTTTGAATACGCCCAACCCGCAACAATGGAAGTCGTGGCCGATGGCGTCCAGGTTGCCGTAAGAGATCGAAAGCTCGCAACGCAGGATCTCTACTTTATATCGCAGACTCCTCTAAAGTTTCTAATGAAAGAAAAGATCGATCTGGAAAAAGATGTAACCGTTCAAGACGTTGCGACTGATGACTCTGGGATTACAATCTTTATCGAAGATAAAGCGACCTTTGGCGGCACATCCCATGTGCGTTTAATATTTGATCCAAAAACCTTCAAGCTCAAACAATGGCAAGTTAAGGATCCCCAGGGCTATGAGACGCTGATCTCTCTTTTTAATATCGATCAAACAAAGACGCCTGACGCTGAGCTCTTTAAAATAACTAAATAAACACGCAAAATACGCATAAGCGACTAAACAAAACACCCGGTTGAGGGA
>OMIO01000023.1 GCA_900299115.1 Methylocystaceae bacterium
CGCCAGGCAAAGGAGCCCAATTAGAGGTCGCAATTAAGCGCGAGCCTAAGGGGCTTTTCTCCAGTTGGCTCTTCGACGGTGATTTATCTGAAAAAGAATTACGCATATCACCCCCTCGAGGTAATAGCGTATGGACCGCCAGCGATCGTAACACAGTCTGTTTTGTCGCTGGCATAGGCATCACTCCTGCCATCGCAATTCTAAGAGCTCGACAGAAATTAAAGAGTAAAGGCCATTTACACATTGATTATTCAGGTCGTGTGGCGGATTCTATGGCTTATATCTCCGAGCTTGATATGGCGTCACTAGCAGATGAAGGCTTAAAGGTTGTATATCATCTCACTTCTAAAGGATCACGCATATCTAAAGATGAGATAAGAGAAACCATTAAAAGCTACCATGATGCTGATTATTTTCTTTGTGGGCCTGAACCCTATCTCGACTCTATTATCACCGAGTTAAAAGAAGCCAAGGTTCCCTCTGAAAGGATATTTGAGGAACGATTTGCACATGCCGGCGGGCCCGTTACTCATTCGCCTGCAGATAATAGCTCTGATCAAATAGTTGGGCCAGATTCATTACTGTATTTTGCGCAGAACCAGGCTCTGTCTGAAGGAAAAACCCTGACGCCAGAGGAGTGTGTTAAACGCGATAAGCATCCCCTAGATAGGTGGGATGAAATAGTCCAAAGAAGTCGCTCAGCTCAATATCCTTCTGGAACTGATATATTCATAACCAAATACTTTGGTCTTTTTTATGTTGCGCCAACTCAAGACTCTTTTATGTGCCGGCTTAGAATTCCCAATGGGATCCTTATGAGTTGGCAAGCACGAGGTTTAGCCCAAGCTTCAATGCGTCTCGGTGGCGGATATCTGGATGTCACAACCCGTGCAAATCTTCAAATCAGGAACATTGAGGCCTCATCAGCGGTTGATATGCTGCTTACAGTTCAATCTTTAGGACTTACATCTCGAGGAGCTGGTGCTGACAACATCAGAAACATCACGGGAAGCGCTACAGCTGGAATTGATCCTAATGAGCTAATTGATACGCGGCCGCTATGCCTGGAAATGCATCATTATATTTTAAATCACCGCGAACTCTACGGATTGCCCCGTAAATTTAATATTGCCTTTAACGGAGGTGGAGGCATCAGTGTTTTGGAGGAAACGAATGATATTGGTTTTTCAGCCGTAAAAGTTACTAGCGGCCCCATTGATCCGGGCGTTTATTTTAAATTGCTGCTTGGTGGCGCTACCGGACACGGTGATTTTGCATTTGATTCAGAATATCTAGTTAGGCCGAATGAATGTGTTTTGTTAGCTGGCGCCATCCTAAGAGTCTTTACCAGATTAGGTGACCGCACAAATCGTCAAAAAGCTCGGCTTAAGTTCCTCATTGATAATTTGGGCCGTAATGAATTCTTATTGGAAGTAGAAAAGGAATGGGGGCAGACTCTAATTCGCTCGCATGGGATTACTATCGAGGAGACTATACCTTCTGACACTCATGGTCACATAGGCGTTTACCCCCAAAAACAGCCTGGTCTGTACTATATTGGCGTTCAGCTGCCAGTTGGGCGCTTAACCAGCGATCAACTGTCCTGCTTGGCTGACATATCTGAGCAATTCGGCAGCGGGACCATCCGGTTGACCGTATGGCAAAACCTGATCATCTCAGACATTAGTGATAAAAACTTGGAAGCCTGCATCAATTCAATCAATAAAGTAGGGTTAGAGACGCAGGCGGGGGCGTTTAGGAGTGGACTAGTGGCTTGCACAGGAAGTGCGGGTTGTAAGTTTGCCGCTGCCGATACCAAGGCACATGCACTGAAATTAGCCAATTATCTTGAATCCCGATTCAATATTAATTCCCCTATTAATATACACTTTACAGGATGCCGTAACTCATGTGCTCAGCACTATATTGGCGATATTGGCCTCATAGGTGCAAAGGTAGATGTCAATGGAAAACTTGAAGAAGGATATAATATCTTTATCGGTGGCGGCTCAGGACTCAGCGGTCAAATCGCCAAGGAATACGCTAATTCAGTGACTGTGGATGCGCTTCTGCCGACAGTTGAGGGCTTGATCGACTGCTGGATCAAAAACAGATCTGACGAAAAAGAAAGCTTTTGCTCTTTTACTAATCGTTTTGATGCAATTACATTGAGAAAGCTATCTGGAATGGTATGACGAAGCTTAAAAAGTGACACTGAATAGACATTCTCATTTTCTTTTATTTGGAATCCATACAATCCTCATTGGATTTCAACCACAAAATACCTACACCTACTAACAAACAGAGTGAAGCATAGCCATAACAGAAACTTCCCGTTTCTTCACGTGAGCGAGCAAGCACCTCCGCTAGAACGAACCCGCCTATCCCTCCTGAGGCCCCAATTATACCACTTGCAGCACCTATATTTGATGGAAATTTTTTGCCTATTTGCTGAAATATGGCTCCATTTCCTATGCCAAGGAATAATGAGCAGATTGAAAATAAAACTGCTGACAGAACTGGCATAACCGCCATCAGTATATTGCCTTCTTTCTGGCTTAGGACAGAATTTATATTAAAATTTGTGAATGCCAAAAGTGCATATGCCAAAGATATTAAAAGCAATAATCCATACATTAGCTTGCTTGCCCCTTTTTTGTCTGCCAGATAGCCACCAATCGGACGAGCGATTGATCCTATGAACACTATTATGGCAGCTAACATCCCAGATAACACGCCACTTACATGATACTGTGAATTAAAAAGCGTCGGGATAGATGCGGACAGACCGACAAAACCGCCGAAGGTTATGAAATAGATTACCATATATAATCTGCCATGTTTGCTTGTTATTACACCCATATAATCATCTTGGCCGACACCCACTACAGATATTGGAGCATCACGTGAACATATAATGTAAATTATGAGAGTTGCGGCCATAGCGACTGCCAATATGCCGTATGCTGTCTGCCAACCGTATTGTTGTGCTATTAAGGGTGAAAATAACGCATTAAGCGCCACCCCCATATTTCCTGCACCAACAATGCCTAAAACTAATCCCTGATATTCAGGCGCATACCAATGGCTTGCTTGCGGAAGCGCTATCGCGAAGGACGCGCCGGAGAAACCTAAAAATAATGCAAAAATTAAAATATCATCATTACTCTTTAGACCGACAAGATAAACTGAGGTTATTGCGACTAGTGCAATTGATTGCACGATTATCCCTGTCGGCTTTGTACCTATTTTGTCGGCTAACAAGCCAACAGGGATCCTTAATAAGGAGCCAGATACCACAGCTAATGCTGACAATCGAAGCTTGGCCTCGATAGAGATATCAAGATCTCTTGTTATATAAACCATGAGTGGGCTTAGAGAGACCCATGCCATAAAACTTACACATAGGTATAAAAATGTAGAAACTACTGTTGAAATATCTCCAGTTCTCAGTGATTTTATAATCGACATTTTGTACGCTCGTTTTTTGGATCGCTATATAAAAATCATAGATACCTTAATACCCATAAATCAGATCTTCTTTGCTTGAATTGATCAAAACGGCGGCAAACTGGATAGAGTAGCAATACTACACTTATCCATCCCGCATAAGCGCCAAGCAAACCTAACCCGAGGCTCTCCGGGACAGACTTTGTCTGTATAAATTCGCTTATTTGCTGAAGGCTGTAGCCTTGGATATGAGCAACCACAAGACCCATAGCTGCTCCAACATAGAGATGTAATATGTAAAACAGTAGCGGTGTGCGACCAAATACAGCCAATGCTTCTCCAGCTTGTTTCTTGAAGCCAGCACGCATTCGAGTAAGAGGTCCCATAATCAGTGCAGATATGCCAAGAGTCAGCATCAAATATAGCAGAGAAGGGGGGTATTTGCTGACATTAAGAAATGACAGAAAACTAAAAAGATTGTCATTTTGAATTGTCCAAGGAACAGGATCCCCGTATAAATTCATTGTGCGTAAAACAACAAAAATCAATAATGCACAGTAGCCAGAAACGCGAATAATACCCTCGCGCACGGGTTCATTACGCAGAAAAACCTGCCCAAATCCATATCCTAGAGCAACCACACCAATCCAAGGCAATATAGGGTACACTACACTACCGGGCACTCCTAATGGTAGGTCACCTCTCTCATGCAACAAACGCCACCAAGGTCCATAAACGCCAAGGTCGCTAGCGTGAACACCATCCAGAATGTCATGCCCAAAGACAATTACCAATCCAATGATTAAAACGTGCTCTGCTCTAAGCCGGCTTAAGGCGGATAAAGCCACCAGTCCACAGCCTATAGCCCACAGCGTACCCAGCTCCACCTTTCCATTACCACCAGCGAATACAGGGCCAACAAGAAATATATCAAGCGCGATCAACCAAAAGCCGCGAGATACTAGAAATTGAGACAATGCGTGAGAATTCTTGATGCGATCTCCGTAAAGAAACGCCCCGCAGCCTGCAAGAAATGCGAAAGTGGGCGCACATAAGTGAGTCACGAGCCGAGTAAAAAACAGTATTGGATATGTATGAGACAGGTCAGTTGGGTTAAAGCGCAGAGCGTCAGCATCTAGAAAATCACGCATGTGGTCTAAGGCCATCAAAACCATAACCAGACCACGAAGCCTGTCTATTTCAGGTATTCGGCTTGAACTTCTTGCTAATGCGTCGGTCATATCAGTCTCGGAAAGCCCAGGGATGTGTTTTACAAGCAATAGGAAGATTGGTCTGATTTAGGGTTTTTCGACCTTAGGTTAGGCTATATACCTGCTCATCCTAATTAAGCTGGATAGAACGACGGCAAGCCTCTCTCATATTCAACATAGAGACGCTCAGGCATTATATTCTTCAGAATGCGCAACTCCGCATGAGGGATTAGCACTTAGGCCGTCCAAAATCGCATCTGTCTAGAGCCTGACGACAATATGTCCCGTTATTCAAGCCTCGCCACCATGCGATACATTGCGACAACGCCGTATTTTGTACTATTTCAATAATTTCAGTTGATCAGCGCGCTAAAAATCACAACAATCCGTCACATGTCAGCTCTTTAGAGCGGACGGTCAAGAACCGAATATTGGCAAAAGAATGCTGCAGCGCATCACATAAATGAACCTCCAGTGACTATCCATTATACGCTGACAAGTATTTTAATATTTCGCCATAGGCGGCCAAAAAGGCGCTTCCTGATCGATGATACCCGTCATCATCTGTGGCTGAACGAGCACCAATGAACACATCTAATTCTAAGGTGAACTAACGAAGCAAAGCGACTTCAAGCACATAAGAATGGTCTGAAAATAATGCCGCGCAGCACAGATTCTGAACCCGAACGCATTCGCTCTGCCGCAGCAGCAGCTATGCTTGGGATTTCCACCAGAACGGTCCAAGGCCTCGCCGCCTCTGGTCGTCTACCCGGAGCCGCCATTTTCGGAAGAGTTTGGACGTTTGATCGTATCAAGCTTCGGCAATTCATCGAAATGAAGGAAACTGAATGCGCGAACAGAATTTATATAAAAGGGCCGAAGTCTGGTGGTTGCGCGCCACCATCCGCGGCGTCGAATACCGAGAAAGCCTACGAACAGGCGATCTCAAGACTGCTCGGAAAGCCAGAAACGCCCGGATTGAACAAATCAAAGCGTGCGTTTGGCGGGGTGAGAGGAAATGGTCTTGGCTAGAGGCCGTAACTGAGTGGGCCTCCCACGCTAAGGACCAAATTTCCCCCAATACCGCCAAGCGTTACGCCGTCTCCCTCCAACTGGCGCTCCCTACTTTTGGAAAGTTGGATATCCACGAGATAGACGGGAAAGCCATTGCCGATTTCATGCTCATGCGACGACGCCGGGGAGCCACGACAGCAACGATCCGCAGAGACCTCACCGCGTTATCCAGGGTCCTTGAATATGCTGAAGCCATGGGCTGGCGAGAGGGGAATCCAACGCTGTCCAAACGTCGGATTTTAAAAGAGCGGCGGGATCCAATCTCCCTACCCCGCCACGAAGACGTAGAAACTATGATCTCGGCCTCCTCTCCACATTTTGGCGCCCTGATACGCGCCGCCTGGCTAACTGGGTGCCGCCAAAATGAATTGGTTACCGCAAAGTGGTCCGGATTCAATGAGCAGGCTGCTACGCTGGAGGTCTTGGGCAAGGGCAATAAACGCAGGATCATCTCCCTCTCCCCGGCAGCCCTCAGCCATATCCGCATGGTCCAGCATACAATGGGGTCGGAGTTGATTTTCTGCCGTGAGGATGGACAGGCATTTTTACAGGCTGCTAGCGACTTTACGCAAATCCGACGCACGGTCGTGGAGCAGGCCCACAAGAACGGTCAGAAGTTCGTCCGTTTTCGCTTTCATGACCTTCGACACTTATTCGCGGTCGAGAGCCTGCGAAGTGGCGCCTTCTCGATTTATGGCTTGTCCAAGCACCTGGGTCACACCAGCGTCAAAACGACCGAAATTTATCTCGAGTTTCTGTCCCCTGGCGAAGCTGACCGGGTCATGGCGGATACTTCGGGCAATCAGGTCCGATCAGTGGCTTAAGGCGCTCTGAGTAGCGCTTGTCGCTGTCGCTATAGGAAACCCCAGTTTATTTGGGCGATCACTTAGAATTGTATGGTCGAAACTTGAATGCGCCAGGCAAAGCTCTGGTTATCGACACCCTTGAACGTCGGCACAGCAGCTCGAAACTACTAAAAACGAGCATGGATTCCTTGTCATTAGGCGTAGCCTAGCGCGTCATGGAGAAGTTGCTGGCGTAGCTAAGCGTAGGGCAGCGTAAGCGGCACGAATCGTGGCACAAAACGCCTATTATCGTTTAATATCATTATATTATGTAATTTTTTGCTCGCCCTTGAAAACCGCCGTGGGGGCAACTCCACCGTGGGTTCGAATCCCACCTCTTCCGCCATTTTTATTTTAAATCAAATATTTAAATATAGAAGCCGCTTACGGCGTCAGTGTCCACCAACGCCGTACAGGCACATCTCAAATCAACCGAACGAACAGATCGAATGCCGCCGCCGCCGGCGACGAGGAGGCGCGCGATTCCGCGCGCCGCGCCGATCAGCTCGCCAATTGCTGCTCTGCTTCGCCAAAGTCGCGCAGAAGATAGCCGCGACCCCAGACGGTTTCGATAAAGTCCTTACCGCCGCTGGCCGAAGTTAGTTTCTTGCGCAGCTTGCAGACAAAGACATCGATGATCTTGAGCTCAGGTTCGTCCATGCCGCCATAGAGCTGATTCAGGATCATCTCCTTGGTGAGGGTCGCGCCGCGACGCATCGCCAAGGCTTCGAGGACCTGAAACTCTTTCGTCGTCAGATGAATTCTGTTGCCGCTCACATAGGCGGTCTTTTCATCGATATTGATCACCAGTTCGCCGAAGGTGATCGTCGACTCGGCATGTCCCTGAGAGCGGCGAACAATCGCACGAATGCGCGCGACGAGCTCATCCTTGTGGAAGGGCTTGGTGATGTAATCATCGGCGCCGGAAACGAGTCCCTTCACCTTGTCCTCAGTGGCGCCGAGGCCGGAGAGGATCAGGATCGGCGTCTTGATCTTGGCGACGCGCAGGGCGCGCAACACATCAAATCCGGAAATATCGGGCAGGTTCAGATCAAGCAGAATGATATCGTAATCGTAAAGCTTGCCTAGCTCGACTCCTTCTTCCCCACTATCCGTCGAGTAGAGAGAAATATCCTCAAGCTTGAGCATCAGTTCAATGCTGGTGGCGATGGATTTGTCGTCTTCGATGAGGAGCGCGCGCATCTGAGGAGTCTTTTCAGGTTGATGAGGTTAAAGCACGTTAGTGAACGATAAACTGTTCATTAACCTGTGCGCGGATGGTTAATAGAAGCTTACTAAATGTGCTGTTTCCCCATAATCCATGACATCGTGACAAATAAGCAACAGTTTGACTAACGCAGTTAAGCGCCGCCATCCGAATATAAACAATTGAGAAAGGTTTATCCTGTCTCATCAACGCCAGTCTGCAACGGCGCGTTATATCCGTGAAAGACTGCGTAACCAGTAGCGTTAGTGAGTATGCTCATGCTCAAGATCGGGCGTCTCTTCAATTTCTTCGGCTTTATTCGGCCTAAACCGATAGAAACTCCTTTGCTGCCGCAGGCATGGGTGTGGACGGAATATCAGGCTAGCCTACCTCAATCAGATATCGAATATGCGGATCTGAACGCCCTTCCCATGCCAATGGCATGGGTGTGGAGCCATTACTGTTGTGAACTGCCACAAACAGAAAGAGAAAAATATCTCGCGAATATGCCGAAGCCAACGGCCTGGCTTTGGACCGAATATAAAGCCAGCCTGCCGCAATCCGAGGCTGAACGCGCGGAACTGAATGCCCCGCCAGCGCCCATGACCTGGGTCTGGAGCCAATATCGTCGAGAACTGTCGCAAACGGAAGAAGAGAAGCTGCAGGCAGAGATGCTCGCGCGGCTGAACGATGTCGTTATTGTTTTGAGAAAGCCCGCTTACGCTTTCCCGACGCAACTCGCAGCATCCATGGTCGCCGGCTTCACGGGTTTGGTTCTGCTGTTTCAGGCCGTGGTCAGCGGCATGTAAGATATCCGCGATTTAGCGGCTCTATTCAGAATACCTGCAAACCGGGCAGCCTCCCCGCTGTCCGGTTTGTTCTTTTTACCAGAAAGAAAAAGCGCAGCCTGCCACGCAGGCCCTTGTCTGAAGAATAATAAACCGACGCAATACGCATTATAGATTGAGCCAATTTCCTCAATCAAATAATCAAGAAGCGCGTTTGGCCGCAAAAACTTCTTCGCGATCAGCCTCATCGACCTGGTCCATCGCGCGAAGAACGATTGCTTTGATGTCTTTAAAGCCGAAAGGCTTGGCCAAAAATTCCGTCACGCCGCAACGAATGGCTTCCATTCGGCGCGCCTGCTCAAGATGGCCCGTATTGAGAATGAAGGGCACCGTCACGAGATCCGGATCATCGCGCACGCACATCAGCAGGTCGATGCCGGTCATAATCGGCATGTCCCAATCACTGATGACGAGATCCGGCCTGTCATTCTCGATCGCTTCAATTGCATCGAGGCCGTTTTCATATGTCTTGATCTGCTTAAAGCCGATTGCGCGCAGCATCAAAGCGACAGTATCAAGGTAGACGACGTCATCATCCACCACGACAGCAAGGTTAAATTTTTCGCC
>OMIO01000024.1 GCA_900299115.1 Methylocystaceae bacterium
ATTATGGCTACGGGCCTGGTTGGGGGTATCCTGGTTATTATGGTCCCGGCTATGGCTATTACGGCTGGTGAGGTCAGTTCTACATTTAACGTCTTCTTTTTTTAATTCTCAAAGATCCTGCCAATTTTATTTAAGCGCTGTCGGGAATGCCGCACCCAAAATATAAAGTCGCGACATGGCTTTGGAGATTTTGGGTTGTAATTGATTATAAGAGAAAAGAAACTTTACTGAGAGGGGAGACCCGGCTGGCGTCGATTTCAACTGCGCGCGGTGATTTTAGCAAGGATCTAATTGCGGCTAATTTGTGTTTTAATTTAGATGTAAATATTTGTTGTAATTATGCAACGAGGCATTGAATTCTATTTTAAAAGTCGGATCTGCAATTGACGTAAATTGCCTCCTGGGCAAAACCTAAGCCTAACGAAATCTGCTTTTGGTTTTACAGGCTTTTAATGGTTCTTCGCAGCGCGACGAAAGTATCCGCTTTAGCTCTCCTTGCTTCGCTCTGCGCCAGTGAGGTCTTAGCGCATACGATTACTTTGCCTGGAATTGATATTGGCGGTCGTCGTAAAGTTGTCAGTGTGCCGCATACGCATCCGCCAAAGCCGACGCGGCCTGTGACGGCGCCAACGCCGTCAACGCCAATCATTGCAGCAAATCCAACGCCGGTAGATCCTAATCAAGGTTTTGACTCTAATGCGTTGCAAAGCACAATCTTGGGTCCAAGAATTAATTACCCCCGTGTCCCGACGAATTTAGATTCCTCGAGCGAGCGTGTCTTTACAGGCGGACAAGTCAATGTGTTGCCTGCTTTTCGACCAGGCGAGGCGCTTGAGATCGTTCCAGGTCTCGCCGTCACGCAGCATTCGGGCGAGGGCAAGGCGAACCAATATTATTTGCGCGGTTTTGATCTCGATCACGGCACAGATCTTGCGCTTTATCTCGATTCTATGCCGCTCAATATGCGCACACATGGTCATGGTCAGGGCTATGCCGACGCTAACTTTATCATGCCTGAACTGCTTGAAACGGTTGATGCGCGCAAGGGGCCTTATAATGTTGAGGATGGCGATTTTTCAAACGCCGGCACAATTCGCATGCAATATCTTCATCGCGTTCCGGAAGGCGTTTTCACGTCAACGGGCGGGGCTTTTGGATATGGCCGACAATTTGGCATGAAATCCTGGTCATTCGCTAATGGCGATATTTTGGGTGCGGGAGAAATTTCAACCTATAACGGTCCTTGGACCACTCCCAATAGCGCCCATAAAATTAATGGCGTGTTGCGCTATACTCAGGGCGAGGAAAATAATGGCCTCTCAATCATGGGTATGGCTTACGCCAATCGCTGGAATTCAACCGATCAAATCCCGCTTGATTTGATTTCATCGGGTCAAATGTCACGGTGGGGCTCATTAAATCCAACGAATGGCGGCTCAACTTCGCGTTTTAGCGTATCAGGTCATTGGGCGCAGGAGACATCGAATTATAAAACGCGCGTTGAAGCCTTTGCGATGCATTCAACGCTTAGTCTCAACAATGATTTTACCTATTTTCTACAATATCCAGATCCATTTATTGGTGATCAGTTTCGTCAATTTGATCGCCGCACGATGATTGGCGCCAATGCCTATCACACATTAAAGTTTGATCTTTTAAACAAGGAGTCTGAACTAAAATTTGGCTTTCAAAGTCGCTATGATGATATTCGCGTAGGGCTTGGCAATGAAGTCTCGCGACAGATGTTCAATATCATCCGTAATGATCTAGTCGGCGAAGCCAATACAAGTCTCTTGACAGATTTTAAAACCAAATGGGCGCCTTGGTTGAAGACAACGGTTGGCGCCCGGTGGGATTATTATTGGGGGAGCAATAATGGTCTCCAAACTTGGTCTAATTCCCCCGTTGTTGGAAGTCCTTTTGCCCCCGACTATGGACCTAATTCAGGCTCCGGGCAGCCCTATCACATCTGGACAGCGCCCTTTAACAATGGATCAACTGTCTCGCAATTGATTAGTCCAAAAGGCTCCGTTGTTATTAATCCTTGGGATAATAAAACCGATTTTTATCTAAATTTTGGTCGCGGTTTCCATTCAAATGATTTTAGATCGACGACGCAAACTTATTCAACTTCTGAACTTGACGATAATTATGGCTATGTGCCGGTCAAACATCAGCCGCTGCTTTCTCCTTCAACTGGAGCGGAAGTCGGGGTTAAGACGAAAAAAATAGAGGGACTTGAAAGCGCGGCGACACTCTTTTTCATGCGTACGCAAAGAGAAAATATTTTTGAAGGCGATACGGGAAATACTAAAATTGCGCGCGGCGCTGATCGTATTGGTATTGAATTCACCAATCATTATCGTCCTATCTCTTGGGCGGCTTTCGAAGCAGATGTAACAGCGACACAGGCGCGCTTTAGAGGTTATGATTGGGCGAAGGGGCTTCTTTATTACGGCGAATTATTGCAGCCTGACGCAATTCCCTATGGGACATTCCAAGGGAATGCCCCAGGAAATTATCTTGTGAATGCTACCCCTGTTGTGGCGACTGGATCGATAGAACTTGGGGAAGCGAAGGGTTGGTTTGGCGCAGCAAAATATCGTTACATTGCGCCGCGCGCTGTGACGCAGGATGGATTTTTCAAAAGCCCTGCGATTGGCACCGTAAATTTGCGCGCAGGCTATCGGTGGGAAGAGGGCTGGAAGCTGCAGCTTGACGTCTTCAATATGATGAATTCGCGCTCGATGCAGATTGCTTACGCTTATGGATCGCTTGTTGGGACAAATATGCTTTATTCAGCTTGCGCGCCAACACAAACAGCTCCTAATGCAGTTTGTGGCACAGGTAAAATGGGCGTTGTTGGTCACCCCATCGAGCCGCCCTCCTGGCGTTTAACCTTTGGCGGTCCATTAAACTTTGACGCCAACCCAAATAAGCGCCCGGATCTTCTTGAGCCCTTCTCCATGTTAACGCAGAAGGATAATGAAAAATCCACTCAGGCGGCTCATTGGACAGGCCCCTATCTGGGCCTCAATTTAGGGGGAGGCTCAAATACTGCCAGCAATGGCAATAATCTTTGGTTCCAGGATGCGGTTTATGGCGGCATCACAAAAAACATCAATCCCAATACTACAGGCGGCGGTCTGATTGCGGGTGGACAAGCAGGCTACACTTATCAGCTCACGCCTTTATTCGTATCGGGCGTTGAAGCTGATTTGCAAGGCACAACAATGACTTGCGGCGTCAATGGCGCAACTTATAGCGCGCTTCTTAATTTGAATGGTCAAAAAGGGGCGTCCTATGTGCCAGGCTATGTAAATACTGGCAGTTCAACCCTTTGGTATGGCACAGTGCGCGGCCGTAGCGGTATCGCAATCCAACCAGATTTATGGATTTATGGCACTGGCGGCTTCGCTTATGCGAATGTGCAGCAAGCAGCCGGTTATCAGACAATAAATTTTCAAACCGGATGGACTGCAGGCGGCGGCGTTGAGTGGATGTTTAAATCCAATTGGTCGGCAAAGGCGGAATATCTTTATGCCGATGTGCAAGGCGGCCCTGCAACAATTGGCAATAATTATGGCTTACAACTTAACCATTCCACCAACAGCAGTCGGTGGAATACAATTCGCGCAGGCGCCAATTACCATCTTGACTTTGACCAGGCTGAACCAGTCATCGCTAAATTTTAAATTTTTTAAACCCTTTCTCAGCTATTCTTGGTTTGGGTTCTCAAAGCAGTAATAAAACTCCCCTCAAACGAAATA
>OMIO01000025.1 GCA_900299115.1 Methylocystaceae bacterium
GACCTTTCTTTTTTATGTTATACAGAGTATTCCATTTAAAATCAAGGATTTATCTAGATAATTGACACCGTCTTTTGAGGCCCCAGGTCGATTTGTGCGCGCCCGCACAGTCATGCGCGAGTTGTTTTTTTAGTTTTAATTCTGTTCCCAATGACAGAGGAGGCGCGCATGAAAACTTATATGACAAAATTGATTGGAGCTATCCTCGGGGTTGCTTTTTTTGCCATGGTTGGCGTAGCCATGGCGAATGCCTCTGAGACAAATTACAATTATAACCCATGCAAAGATTATCCAGATTACTGCCTAGAAGATTGAAACTTTAGATTCTTCCGACAATCGTATTTTCTTGAAATTAGATAAAACGCTTCTGTATTAAAAAAACAGAGGCGTTTTTATTATTCAATCCTGAACTAACCCTGTTCATTGCAAGAAAATTATAAAAATTACTATACAATTTTGAGCATATCTGCCAAGTGTCACTAATAAGTTTTCTTCCCTTAGCTACCAGCTATGGAAATCTGACTAGAAATTTAAGGGTCTGATGTGAGTAGGCTGCGCGCTGATTTTTTACTCCTTCTCAACGCGATTATTTGGGGTGCAGCCTTTGTCGCTCAAAAACAAGCAAATGATTTTTTGGGCCCAATAATTTTTATCGCGTTCCGCTACCTTGTCTCAGCTCTTGTAATCCTGCCCTTTATGATTTGGGAGGGACAGAAAACGCGCGTTACATTGAAAACAAGCGACTATACTTTGGCAGTTCTCATTGGCTTAATCTTATTTGGAGGGATGTCGCTTCAACAAATAGGACTTGTAACGACAACAGCTACCAATGCGGGTTTTTTGACCTCGCTTTATGTCGTAATCACGCCATTTGCAGCCTGGTTTTTCATGAGTCAAAAGCCCGATCGACGACATATGTTTGCTTGTAGCGTTTCTATAATTGGCGCATGGCTTCTTTCAACAAATGGAACATTTAGTAAAATTAATATTGGCGATATCCAGATTCTGATCTCTGATTTTGGTTGGGCGACATGGATTGTTTTTGTTTCAATCTTTATGCGTCGCACAGACCGACCCTTTTTCCTTGCATTTACCCAATATATACTGGCTGCCATATTAGGCTTTATTTTTGGTCTTTCCTTCGAACAAATCAGCGTTGAAAGCATTCAAAATTGCTTTTGGCCTATTATTTACGCAGGGGTTTTTTCAGGTGGTCTGGCGACTACATTGCAAGGAATTGCACAAAAATATACGCCAGCATCTGATGCAGCCTTAATTGTCTCGCTGGAGAATATTTTTGCAGCCCTTGCCGGTTATATTTTCCTTGCAGAGCGCTTAACGCCAATTGGCATTATAGGCTGCGTGATTATCATTGTCGCTGTTTTGATCGTTGAGATAAACGTGATGAGAAGAAGTAACATCAGCTAACGCTGATAAAATGAAAAGGCTTTGGTTGGCTATTATTAAAGAAGGCTGCAGTTAGCGCCCCACCATAGCAGGCTCCTGAGTCCAAATTGCACCGGTTCTCTCTTATATCCGCACGACCAGTAAAGGGTGGGTTCCTCAATGTTGGAGTATGGCCGTGAACAATATACTTTTGAAAATTTCCTTGATATGAAATAAATCTCTGTCTAATCCAAAGTCGATCACGATCTGTTTGCTCGCTCAGCGGTTTATCTGGATCAACTCCGGCATGCACAAATATTCTCTGTTGGTCTTCATAAAAGGTAGGCAATGCGCGCATCCAATTTATTGCTTCTAGAAATTCTTCATTAATCCCGCCATAAGAAGCTAAAGTTTCTACGCCGCCACTCAGACAAAAGCGATCCCAGCTTGCGCTATTTGACGCTGCTTCACTCATCATCTCTTCATGATTACCCTTTAGACATATGCTTTTGCTTGGATTTAGGGATCTGACTAGTTTAATAACCCTGCAAGAGTCAGGTCCCCGATCAACATAATCTCCAAGAAATATTATTTTATATTCCTCGCCTCTAAGCTCTCGATCAAGATACGCGTCTATCTGCATTAGAAGCTTTTCAAGCAAGACCGCCATACCGTGAATATCGCCGATTGC
Source organism: Methylocystaceae bacterium (assembly GCA_900299115.1). GTDB lineage: Bacteria > Pseudomonadota > Alphaproteobacteria > Rhizobiales > Beijerinckiaceae > Methylocystis. Next base: position 2,078 of record OMIO01000025.1, read on the forward strand.
TATTGCAATCATCGAATTAGCTTTCATAAAGGTGTTAAAAATAATGTGTGAAGTATAGGTATTTTTATAAGATTGACTAGCCTCTGAATCGCCTCGTCACCATGAAAGATAAGAATAAATTACTTGAAAAAAAACTCTTTGCCTTTATTTCAAAATCTGAATGCGCTGACAGGATACGCCTAATGAAAGAAAAGTTGCCTTTTTATGAGTGATCACAAGGCCCATCTTGCCCAAGGATCTCTAGGCGCAGTGGGGTCATTCGTCATGGCCATTGGTGGGACGGCGCCGGCCTTCAGCGTCGCCGTCGCCTCTGCCGCAATTATTGCTGAAGCAGGCGTCTTTTCTGTTGCGAGCGTTTTCTACTGCGGCCTCGTTATGATTGGACTCGTTCTCGCATTCACTAATCTTGGCAAGGCTCACCCAAATGCGGGAGCTTCTTACACCTGGGTCAGCGCAATCTTTACGCCTTTCCTTGGATTTCTTACTGGTTGGTGCTTGCTACTTTCCTCTATCATTTTCATGTCTGCCGCAACTGTTCCTGCAGCGACCTCAACCCTTATGCTGCTTGCGCCTCAATATGTCGATAATACCTCAATTGTGAGCTTGGTAAGCGCATTTTGGCTTAGTCTTATCACC
>OMIO01000026.1 GCA_900299115.1 Methylocystaceae bacterium
CGCCAACAACCAAAGGCGCGCCTTCATGGCCGCGTAAGACGCCAGTTGAAAATTGCCAAGCAAGTTGCAGCTTGCCTGCGTTCTCCGTCGTAATCTGCTTCAATGCAGAATGACGCGTATTAGCGTAATCGCCCGTCGGCGATACCCATTGCTTGGCGTCTTTAATCAAGCCCAATAAAGGATCATTCGATGATTTAGACGCTGTGCTCGCGCCCGTTGATGATTTTTGCACAACGCCGACAAGCGCCTTAATAGCCGCTTCAATTTCTGGCCGCGCATTTAATTTCTGCGCATTTTCAAGATTGTGCAACGCTTCTGCAAGCAAATCCGTTTCTGACTTTCCAGCCGGCGCCGCTGCTGTAGAACTCGCCGGCAATGACCACGTTTGCGCCTGAGCGGCCCCAACATTCATAACAGCGATTAAAGCGACTGACGCCAACAGAGAGAGTTTCTGCATTTTTACCTCTTTAAATAAAGATGATGTTTTTGTTTGCGATGCGCAGAGCTTGAATAATTGACTAATGAACAGCTGATATAATTGCGCATTAAAATATCAAAAAACCTTCGAGAACGAGAACTCGAAGGCTTCTTCAACTTAAAGGGCCAAGATAACAGCCGAGGCTTTCATCCCCTACGAATATAAACTGCCACACCTCATAGGCCCGGTCAATATTGCTTAAAAAACAGGGGAAATCACAATAATTTTAGTCCACTAAGCTCAATCTTAACGCCGACTGGCCAACGCAATTCGCGCGTCTGAGACGGCTTGAGAATGACGCAAAAAACGCCGAACCGATTTAGGCATTAAAAGGATTTTTTTCATCATCTCGCGCGCAAAAAAAATGCGCGCGATCCTCAGGTTTTTTTAAATTCTTGCACACGACACCGCAAAGCAAAGTTTATATGCGATGCGCATATAAAATCTTGACCCAGCAGAGACTTTAGTTATTTTGCCTGTGATTGGCATGATGTTTGATTTCAATAAATCATCGCTCATTTTCCGAAAGGCGTTACTTAATGTCATTAGCTTGGGTGTGGAGCCAATATCAGGGCGTTTTGCCAGAAGCTGGCGTTCTCTCACCTCAACCACAAAATACGCTTCAGCCAACCGCATGGATCTGGAGCCAGTATCGCGGCGTTCAAGGCGAGAAGTCTCAAACGCGATTCACTGAAGATGATGAAATTAGCCTTGCATGGGTTTGGAGCGCCTTCAAAGGCGTTACACCCGCCGATGAGACAAGACATATTTCAGGAGCGCTAGAAGGTTCATCTTCGCTTTCGACCCAGACCGCACAAGTTGACGCTGGCGCAGCAGCGCCGTCCTCTGCAACGCCAATTCTTTTTTATCTCGGTCTCATTGCGCTATCGGCCCTATTCGCGCTGCTGAGTAAAATTGATTACTCAGAGCCCTCTCTGTCACATTTAGAGCACAATAGTCATAACGCCTCATGCGCTGAAGCTCCAGACGCCAAACTTTCAGCGATCCTCTATGTGCAAAAATTAGCCGAAAGCGTGAATTGCAACTAAGCTCAAGCGCGCATCAGACGAAAGTATAATTTGTTTGGTGGTGCCGACTACAGGATTCGAACCTGTGACCCCATCATTACGAATGATGTGCTCTACCAGCTGAGCTAAGTCGGCATGCGCGCTCAAACAAAAGCTTGCAGGTTTCTCTTATCGACGCCGTCGGTCTTTTTCAAGTCAGGAGAGCGCGCGTCTTGAATGACTTTAATTCTTACTTTCTTGATCCTGCGGCAGGTTGGCTAAGGCCTGGTGACGTAATTTTTCAATCTCAGCACGGGTCTTTGTCGCCTCTTTACGCGCAACTCTCGCGGCGCGGCGAACTGGCATATGGCTTATCCAGGTTGAAAATCCACCTGCGATCACGCCCAAGGCCATGGCGATCAGCACGACAATATAAAGAGGCGCGTCAAAAGACGGGCCGCTGCCATCCGTAACAAAGGGATCTAGGCTGACATGAACAGGGCCGCGATTGGCCATTGCAAAAAATAGGATAATTAACGCCAAAGGAACGAATATCAGGATCCGAAACGCAGACTTCATTTTTGGGTCCATTCCCTTATCTGAGGCAATCCTTGTCTCAGAGCGTCAGGAGCTTGTGGGAGCAAAATTTTCAATAAGCAAAATGTAGACAATTATTCCTTACTGCGCCCGCCAAAACAAATTCAAGATTTGGGATCCTCATTCAGGCGTTCGCGCATTTCCTTGCCTGTTTTGAAAAAAGGCACGCTCTTTTCATCAACGGAGACTTGCTCTCCCGTGCGCGGATTACGACCGGTGCGCGCTTCCCTCTTTTTCACGGAGAAGGCGCCAAACCCTCTCAGCTCCACTCTGTCGCCGCGCGCAAGAGCCGCTGTGATCTCATCCAGGATCGTCGTGACGATTGTCTCGACATCTCGCTGATAGAGACTGCCATTTCGACGTGCGATGCGCTGGATAAGTTCTGATTTGATCATTCTGTGGAGCCCATTAAAGAAAATTAATCAGGAAATACGCTCTTTAAAGAAGTTACTAGGGAAAACCCTGCCAAATCGCCAAAAGCCCGTCAAGACCGCGGCCCTTTTCCGCTCGAAGCGCGTCCTCCATCGCATCCGCGAAAGACCCCATTCCAATAAGCCGCGCCAGAGCGGCAGCGCCCTCAACAAGACCTAAACGCTCCATATTCGATTTCTTCTTCCAATCGCGCACGGGCAAGTCTTTGGTAATTTTTTTATTCGTCTCCAACCACTCAATCGCTTCTCGTTCGCCGCCGATACGATCAACGAGTTTGAGCGGAAGACCTTGATGGGCTGTAAAGACGCGACCATCAGAAACTTTAGCTAATTCCTGATCGTCGAGACTGCGTCTTTCTTTAACCAATCCCTTAAACCAATCATATGAGTCAGCGACCAAACTTGCGATCGCCGCTTTTGCTGCGTCACTCGTTGGCTCAAACCCATTTGGAGAAGCCTTCAAGGGAGAAGATTTGATCTCTTCAACCTTCACGCCAACATTTTCCATGAGCTTATAAAAATTTGGAAATTGAAAGAGCACCCCAATCGATCCAACTAAAGAATTTCCCCGCGCGACAATGTGATCGCTTGCAAGCGCTGCAATATAAGCGCCAGATGCAGCGAGCGTTCCAACAACGGCGACAACAGGTTTTTTAGCGCTAACGCGGCGTAATTCATCATAAAGCTTTTCAGATCCTGCAGTAGTGCCGCCAGGACTATCAATCGACAGCAGTAAAGCTTTTGCTTTATCCGACTCGCCAATTTTTTTGATCTGTTCAATCGTCTCTTTATCGCCAGTAATTAATCCTTGAATCGATACCCGAGCAATATGAGCTGTGAGCTTATCGCCAGAGCCGTCGAGGTCGCTATCCTTTAACGCAAAAGCAAGACCCGCAAAGGCGATCGCCCCGAGCGCCGCGGCCCGCCACCAACTTAAGCGTCGCCGAAGCCGTCGACGATCTATCAAATAATCCGTTGGCAGCGTCATCAGCGCCTATCCTTGAAAGTTATCTTGTCAGATCAATGAATGAAAAGCATTAGCATAGCTTTAAAGACATCTACTAATTATAATTCATCCCCATTACCCAAGTGACGTTTTGTGACTTCATAAACCCAAGCTAAATAAGCTGGCTCCACAGCCTCGACCGCAAGGCGAATGATCTCAGGCGTTTCATAATTATGCGCTGAACGCACAAAATCCGCCAAGATGGGATAATCCTCGGCGCGCAGCTTCATTTCTAATTTGAATTCATTCGTCTCACAATAAGACCCTTCCCAGACATAATGACTGACAAGGGGCGTAACCTGGACACAAGCGGCTAATTTTTTTTCGATTACTGCGCGCGTTAGGCGTTGTGCTTGCACCAAGCTATCAACTGTGGTCACCAAGATCGCTAAGGCGGGCATTATCCACCTACAACTGTCGTAAACACCTGACCGCCGCGCATTAATGTGATCTTCCAGTAATAGGCGCGCGCCAGCGTCGCTTTCTCCAAATCGCGCGTTGAAACAATTTTTTGTTCGTTGACTGCAAGCACAATGTCGCCACGCTGAAGATTAAATTGCTGTGCAATTGACCCTTCTTCAACTTCCGAAATAATAACGCCAGTGGTTGCGCCCTGCACAGACATTTCGTCTATAACGGCTGGAGAAATATTGATAATCGTCGCACCCGCGAAAGGCGTTTGACCCTTCAGCTTAATCTGATCTCGCGGCGGATTCTCAGGCGCTGATACAAGCTTAATTGAAACAGGCACTCTTTTTCCGCCACGCAAAACAGTCAGCATCGCCTGTCCATCAAGAGGCTTCATCGCTAAGCGATAGCCCACTGCTTCTGGATCATCGACCGCTTGATTATCGACCGAGAGAATAACATCGCCGCGTTTTAATCCTGCTTCATCGGCAGGACCTTTTGACTGCACATCCGTTAGTAGCGCCCCAGCTGGACGATCAAGACCCAAGCCTTCTGCGATATCTTGCGTGATAGATTGCAAAGAAGCGCCGAGCCAAGGCCTTTTAACCAATTTGCCGCCGCCCTTTGCAGTCGCCAAAACAGTTTTGACCATATTTACAGGGATGGCGAAACCAATTCCGATAGAGCCGCCGGATTTGGAAAAAATAGCCGTGTTTATCCCAACAACGCGCGCATTCAGATCAACAAGCGGCCCCCCGGAATTACCCGGATTAATCGCTGCGTCAGTTTGAATAAAAAAACCATAGTCAGAAATTCCGACATGCGTGCGAGAAAGAGCAGATACAATGCCCTGAGTAACCGTTTGCCCAACGCCAAATGGATTGCCAATCGCGAGTATAAGATCGCCAACTTCTAACGCGTCAGAGTCCCCAAGCTCCATTGTTGGAAAATTTCCGCCCTCTTTCAACTTTAATACCGCGAGATCCGTACGAGCGTCTCGTAAAAGAATTTGCGCGGGTATTTCACGCTTATCCGCTAAAGATACTTTAACATCCGTCATACCTTCGATCACATGATGGTTGGTGACGACTAATCCACTCGCATCAACAATCACTCCCGAACCCAATGATTGCGAAGTCTCTCGACCGCCCCCATTTCCTCCTTCGCCAAAGAAACGACGAAAAATCGGATCGTCCATGAATGGATTAGAGGGCATGCGCTCGACCCGCGAGGCGAACACATTAACGACAGCGGGCTGGGCCTTTTTAACAACCGAGGCGAAGGAATAGGCTATTTCCGCGCGTGACTTTGGCGTCTGCGGCGCCTCAGCCGGCTCTGCGTAAAGCGGCGACCAATGCAAGGAGAATAACGCCATTAGCGTAACAGCGAGGCAAACAATCAAGAGCGCGAAAAACTTACGCAAGCCAAAATACATGTCTTGCTCCACACAAAGGATCTTGCAGCGATAGTAAAATGGCGCACAAAATCTTCAAGAAGGAAACTGAAAAGAAAAAAGACGGCCGAATAGGCCGCCTTTTTGATAAAGTCAAAGACGCATCGCCTTAGGCGGCCTCTTCCTCAGCTACGATAACGGGACCAGAGTCGAGGCCCTTTGCATCGACATCTCGATCAACAAATTCAATAACTGCAAGCGGCGCATTGTCACCAAAGCGAAAGCCTGCCTTAAGCACACGGGTATAGCCGCCATTACGCGCCTTATAGCGAGGGCCCAACACGTCAAAGAGCTTAGCAACAAGCTTAACGTCTTTGATTTGCGCAATGGCTTGACGCCGCGCATGCAAATCGCCGCGCTTGCCGAGCGTAACTAATTTCTCGACGACTGGACGCAGATCCTTCGCCTTTGGCAAAGTCGTGACAATCTGTTCATGCTTAATCAGCGCTTGCGCCATATTAGCAAACATCGCTTTACGATGTTCATGCGTGCGGCCGAAGCGACGTTTTTTATGACCGTGATACATCTGGCTCTCCGTTAATTATACAGCCGCCGTGCCAAGGAACGGCCGTCCTTATAAACGCGCGTTGCGCGATTGATTTAGTAGTGTTCCTCAAACCGCTTAGCGAGATCATCGATATTTTCTGGCGGCCAACCAGGCACTTCCATACCAAGATGCAGGCCCATTTGCGCCAGAACTTCTTTAATCTCGTTGAGGGATTTACGCCCAAAGTTTGGGGTGCGAAGCATCTCTGCTTCTGACTTTTGAATAAGATCGCCGATATAGACGATGTTATCGTTTTTAAGACAATTGGCCGAACGCACTGACAATTCTAGTTCGTCAACCTTTTTCAACAAAGCAGGATTGAAGGCGAGCTGCGGAATAGATGGCGCAGCTTCTTCACGACGCGGCTCTTCAAAATTAAGGAAGACATTTAACTGGTCTTGCAGGATACGCGCCGCAAAAGCGATCGCGTCCTCTGGCGAAATAGCGCCATTTGTCTCGATTGAAAGCGTAAGCTTATCGTAATCGAGCACTTGGCCTTCGCGGGTGTTTTCTACGCGATAGCTTACCTTTTTAACTGGCGAGTAAAGACTATCAATTGGAATCAAGCCAATTGGCGCATCTTCTGAGCGATTGCGGTCAGCAGGCACATAGCCCATGCCCGTAGAGACGGTAAATTCAATTCGAATTTCTGCGCCATCATCGAGGGTGCAGATCACCAGATCAGGATTGAGGATTTGAATATCTCCCCCTGCCTGAATATCGCCTGCTGTGACAGTTCCCGGGCCCGTCTTTTTCAGCGTGAGTCGCTTAGGACCCTCGCCTTGATATTTAACGGCAATATCTTTGATATTGAGAACAATGTCCGTCACATCCTCGCGCACGCCAGGAATGGAGGAAAATTCATGCAGCACGCCATCGATATGGATCGAGGTGATTGCCGCTCCCTGCAAAGAGGAGAGCAACACGCGGCGCAAGGCATTGCCGAGCGTTACGCCAAAACCGCGCTCCAACGGCTCTGCAACGGCTGTCGCCATGCGGCGCGGATCATCCCCCGCCGAGACGTCAAGTTTATTTGGTTTAATCAGTTCCTGCCAGTTCTTCTGGATGCTCACTGCGGCGCCTTTCCTTGAAGCTCCGGGAAGCGCGACCGACGTCACTGTCGGATCCGCGCCGTTAAAATAGACGATACCGCAATTAAGCGGCTTGTCGCCTTGATTAGACGCGACGACGCTTGCGCGGCCGACATCCATTGTGCGGAATTGGCGTCACATCGCGAATGGACGTGACAGTGAATCCGGCCGCCTGCAATGCGCGCAAAGCAGACTCACGACCTGAACCAGGCCCGGAAACTTCAACTTCCAACGTTCGCACGCCATGCTCGCCAGCCTTACGCGCTGCATCTTCCGCCGCCATTTGAGCTGCATAGGGCGTCGATTTACGCGAACCCTTAAAGCCCATTGTCCCAGCCGATGACCAAGACACGGTATTGCCTTGCGCGTCGGTGATTGTGATCATTGTGTTGTTAAAAGTTGAGTTTACATGCGCAACGCCAGAGACGATATTTTTTCGCTCGCGACGACGAACGCGGGTTGTATCTTTAGCCATTTTAATTCTTGTCCTTCAAACGCGCCCGTTACGCCAGGCGCTGGGGATATTTTTATTAAAGAGCAAAACTTATTTCTTTTTGCCCGCGATTGGTTTCGCCTTGCCTTTACGCGTGCGCGCATTGGTATGCGTGCGTTGACCACGAACCGGCAATTGTCGGCGATGACGCAGACCGCGATAACAACCCAGATCCATCAGACGCTTGATGTTGATGGCGACTTCGCGGCGCAGATCGCCTTCAACCAAATAGTCGCGATCGATCGTTTCGCGAATTTGCAAAACTTCAGCGTCTGTGAGCTGCGCAACGCGCCGCTCTGCAGGGATATGAACTTTTTCGCAGATTTCGGTCGCCTTTTTAGGACCGATGCCATGAATATATTGTAGGGCAATCACAACGCGTTTATTCGTTGGGATATTAACGCCAGCTATACGAGCCACTTCGCTTCTCCATATGACGGCGCTACGCGAAGCAGCGCCAGAGTAACCCGCGTCCGGTGGAGGCCGGCCCTTGCGGGCAAATCAGGAATTTTGGGTTTCCAAGACGCAAAAAAAGAAGCTCGCGGATGAGAGCTCCTCGTAAGATGCGTCGATAGAGAGGCAATAATTACCCCCTTGGGGAGAGTCAAGCGGAAAGCAAGGGATGGAGCTAAAAATCTCCAAATGCCCTGAAAAAACCGCCTCTAAAGCGCAATGGCCCGATGAATTGCTTCCGTTACGGCGTCAATGCCAGCCATGCCGTCGACGCGCTTTAACGCGCCCGTCTGCGAATAATGCTCGGACACAGGCGCTGTTTGTAGACGATATGTCTCCAGGCGGGCTTTAAAACTTTCTGGATTGTCGTCCGCACGCACCTCAGCGCCAGAAGCAATTGTCTCCGCTACGCGTTGACGCATGCGATCAACAAGCACGCTTTCATCAACTACAAGCTCGATGACGGCATTAAGCTTTTGGCCTTTTCGCGCCAACAAAGCACTGAGCGCGACTGCTTGCGGCACCGTTCGCGGAAAGCCATCGAGAATAAAGCCATTCGCGCAATCAGCCGCGTCAATGCGCTGGTCAATGATGCCGATCACAACCTCATCAGGCACAAGCGCGCCTGACTCCATAATGGCTTTTGCCTGACGTCCAATCGGCGTTCCAGCCGCAACGGCCGCACGGAGCATATCCCCTGTGGAGAGTTGGGGTATGTTGAATTTTTGGACGAGACGCGCCGCTTGAGTGCCCTTGCCCGCGCCCGGCGGACCGAGCAGAACAAGCCTCATTTCCGGCGTCCCTTCAGCTTGGTCTTGCGGATCAAGCCTTCATATTGCTGGGCCTGCATGTGGCCATGGATCTGCGCAACCGTGTCCATGGTTACGCTGACCACGATGAGCAAGGATGTTCCGCCAAAATAAAATGGAAGGTTTGCGTAGGCGATGAGGCCTTCGGGGAGAAGACAAATAATCGCAAGATACAAAGCGCCAAGCACGGTCACATGCATCAACACGCTGTCTATGTAAGACGCCGTGCGTTCACCGGGACGAATTCCTGGAATAAACCCACCATGTTTTTTTAGATTATCAGCCGTTTCCGTCGGATTGAAAACGATCGCAGTGTAGAAGAAAGCAAAAAAGACGATCAATCCAACATAGGCGAGCATGTAAAGCGGACGCCCATGTCCAAAATAAGCAGAGATCGTCGCAAAAATACTATCCGAACCTGTCGACTGATAAAAATTTGCAACCGTTGTTGGCAACAACAATAAGGACGAAGCAAAAATTGGCGGGATGACGCCTGCCGTATTTAGTTTAAGCGGCAGGAAGGAAGTTTGTCCTTCATAAACGCGATTGCCATGCTGTCGCTTTGGATAGGTGATCAGCAAACGCCGCTGCGCTCGCTCCATAAACACAATGAAAGCGATCACAAAGAAAGACATCGTGATGACGCTGAGAATTAATCCTGTCGAAATGGCTCCTTGACGGCCCAATTCTAAAGTCGAGACGATGGCTGAAGGGAACGCAGCGACAATGCCGGCGAAAATTATCAGCGAGGATCCATTGCCGATGCCGCGCGAAGTAATTTGCTCGCCCAACCACATCAAAAACATTGTGCCGCCAACAAGGGTCACAACAGTTGTAATTCGGAAAAAGAGTCCTGGCTCTGTAACGACGCCAGCCTGACCTTCTAGACCAATCGCCATTGCATAGGCTTGGAAGGTCGCCAAAACGACCGTGAGATAGCGCGTATATTGGTTTAAAACTTTGCGGCCCTGTTCACCCTCTTTCTTAATCGACTCGAGAGAGGGGAATACAGATGTCAGCAACTGGATGATAATTGAAGCCGAAATATACGGCATGATGTTGAGCGCAAAAATAGCGCGACGCTGCACTGCGCCGCCCGCAAACATATTAAAAAGTTCAAGCATGCCCTTGGACTGACCAAAGAAACTTTTGGCGAACGCATCTGGATCAATGCCAGGCAAGGGCACATAAGTGCCAAGACGATAAACGATCAATGCGCCCAGCGTGAACCAAATGCGCTTTTTGAGTTCGTCAGACTTGCCAAAGGCGGAGAGATTGACGTTGGCCGCGAGTTGCTCGGCTGCCGATGCCATTGAAGAGCTCCCCTAATATGCGCCGCTTTATCGCGACATTTTAGTTTACGGTCACTGGACTTCGCGGCTTTTACTCAAGCGACACGGTCCAAGGCTGTTAATTATGGCGATGCGACCGCTCTTTCGAGAGCGATCGCATAAATGTTTTTACCTAAGCCGTCGCCGCGGACGCCTCAGCTGCCAACAATTTGATGGAGCCGCCTGCGTTTTGAATAGCCGCGACAGCGCTTTTCGAGGCAGCCGCTACTTCAAACGTCAGTTTCGCTTTGATCTCGCCTTGACCAAGGATCTTCACGCCATCGCGCGGCTTGGAAACTAAGCCTGCGGCAATCAACGCATCAAGCGTGATGGGTGATTTCGCATCAAGCTTGCCAGCGTCAACGGCTTGCTGAATCCGACCAACATTCACTTCATTGTAGTGAATGGTGAAAGGATTATGAAAGCCCCGCTTCGGCAAGCGCCGATGCAGCGGCATTTGACCGCCTTCAAAGCCCTTGATCGCAACGCCTGTGCGCGCCTTTTGACCCTTTACGCCGCGGCCGCCGGTTTTGCCCTTACCAGAGCCAATGCCCCGACCTACGCGCATGCGCTCCTTTATAGAGCCAGGATTGTCCGAGAGTTCGTTGAGTTTCATTGACCCGCCCTCACTTCTCGTCGACGATTTTTACGAGATGCGCCACTTTGGCGATCATCCCGCGTATAGCTGGCGTGTCTTCCAATTGGCGACGACGTCCAATGCGCGTCAGGCCGAGACCGACAAGCGTTTGACGCTGACGCTCTGGGCGTCCAATTGAACTGCCGACCTGCTCAACGGTGATGTGTTTGCCCTTTGCCATGGCCGAGCCTCCCCTCACGCGTCAACGGCGTCAGCGTCGACGCCCTGGCGACGAGACTGCAACACCGATACTTTTAACGTGCGGCGCGCCGCAACCGAACGCGGCGAATCCTCACGCGTCAACGCATTAAAAGTAGCGCGGATCATGTTATAGGGATTTGACGAACCCTGGCTCTTGGCCACAACGTCATGCATGCCTAGAGTCTCGAAGACGGCGCGCATTGGACCGCCTGCGATAATGCCCGTTCCCGCCGGCGCAGCGCGCAACACAACGCGACCCGCGCCATGGCGGCCAAACACGTCGTGATGCAATGTGCGGCCTTCGCGCAGCGGCACGCGGATCAATCCCCGCTTTGCAGCTTCTGTTGCTTTTCGAATAGCTTCAGGCACTTCACGCGCTTTGCCGTGACCAAAGCCAACGCGGCCCTTCTGATCGCCGACAACAACAAGCGCGGCAAAACCAAACCGACGTCCGCCCTTCACAACTTTCGCAACGCGATTGATGTGAACCAAACGATCCACAAATTCGCTATCGCGCTCTTCTCTGTCGCGACCGCGACCACCTTCACCTTCACGCGCCATTTTCTTTTCCGTCACTTACGCGACGCCAACGGCGCCGCTCGCTTCGATAAATTGTCAGACGCCAATCTGACAAAATGAGATTAGAACTGCAGCCCGCCTTCACGTGCGCCTTCAGCCAAAGCCTTCACGCGCCCATGATACATATAAGCGCCGCGATCAAAGACGACCTCTTTGACGCCTTTGGCTTTCGCCCGTTCGGCAAGCAACTTGCCAACGACTTTGGCCGCATCAACATTAGCGCCCGTCTTCAAATCTTTGCGGTTATCTTTCTCGATCGAAGAAGCAGAAACAATTGTTTCACCTTTTTCGTCATCGATAATTTGCGCATAAATTTGCTTCGATGAGCGGAAGACCGATAGGCGCGGACGCCCATAAGCGCGCTCGCGGAGCGTGCGACGAACACGAGCCTTGCGGCGCAATTCGACTTTTACATCCTTGGCCATGACGCCGGTCCTTACTTCTTCTTGCCTTCCTTACGGAAGATGAATTCATTGGCGTATTTCACGCCCTTGCCCTTATACGGCTCTGGTCCGCGCAACGCGCGAATTTCTGCCGCCACCTGACCCACTTGACGCTTGTCGATGCCACTGATGGTGATTTCAGTTGGCTTCGGCGTCACGATCGTGATGCCTGCAGGAATAGGGAAATTCACATCATGCGAATAACCCAAAGCGAGCTGCAAAGTTTTTCCTTGAACAGCCGCGCGATAACCAACGCCGGTGATTTCGAGCTTTTTCTCAAAACCCGCCGTAACGCCGACAACGAGATTATTGACGCGCGCGCGCGCCGTTCCCCACATTGCCCGCGCCCGCTTGCTGTTATCGCGAGGATCAACCTTGATTTGATTGTCCTGCAACACAACCGTTACATCTTCAGGCGCTATAAATTCGAGCTGACCCTTGGCGCCCTTTACTTGGACGAGTTGGCCATCGACTTTGGCGGTGACGCCAGAAGGAACCACCACAGGTTTTTTGCCGATACGAGACATTACTAAAATTCCTGTTTGCTGAGGCGCAAGATCAGAAGACCTTGCACAACACCTCGCCGCCGACATTGTTTTCACGCGCTGCATGGTCCGCCATCACGCCCTTTGGCGTAGAAACGATCGTAACGCCAAGACCATTCGCGACGCGCGGCACTGCGTTCACAGCTGCATAAACGCGTCGTCCCGGACGAGACACGCGCTCAATCTGCTTAATGACCGGCTCGCCTTCATAATACTTCAGCTCAACCTCAAACTCTGTGCGGCCATTGCCAAAATCTGTGGTTGTATAGCCACGGATATAGCCTTCCTCTTTCAACACATCGAGGACATGTGCGCGCAGCTTTGAGCCTGGCGTAGAAACCTTGTCTTTGCGACGCATTTGCGCGTTGCGGATACGGGTTAGGAGATCTCCCAACGGATCATTGATCGCCATGGTCGCCTCTCCTTACCAGCTCGACTTAACGAGACCGGGCACAAGGCCACGGGACCCGAGTTCGCGCAACGCAATACGCGACATTTTTAACTTACGATAAAACGCGCGCGGACGACCGGAGATTTCGCACCGATTACGAACGCGGATTTGCGCAGAATTACGCGGCAGCTGCGCGAGTTTCAAACGCGCCTCAAACTGCTCTTCAATCGACAAAGATTTGTCATTTGCGATTGCTTTCAACCGCGCACGGCGGCCCGCATATGCTTTAACGAGCTTAACTTTGCGCTTGTTATTCTCGATCGCGCTTCTCTTCGCCATTAGTCTATCAGCCTTTCGGTATCCGCGTTTGAGGGGCTAGCCCCTCACTGCCGGAACGGGAAATTAAACGCCTTTAACAAGGCGCGCGCTTCATCATCAGTTTTTGCAGTCGTGCAAACGATGATATCCATACCCAAAATCGACTCCGCTTTATCGTAATCGATTTCAGGAAATACAATGTGCTCTTTAATGCCCAGCGCATAATTGCCGCGACCATCAAAAGACTTTGGATTCAGTCCACGAAAATCGCGAACGCGCGGCAGAGCAATCGTGATCAATCGATCAAGAAATTCATACATGCGCGTTTTACGCAATGTAACCTTAGCGCCAATCGGCATATTTTCACGTACTTTAAACGTTGAAATCGCCTTGCGCGCGCGTGTGACGACTGGCTTTTGACCAGCAATCAACGCCAGATCATTGGCTGCAGAGGTAACTTTCTTTGTATCGTTAACCGCTTCGCCAACGCCCATGTTCAAAACGATTTTATCAATCGTTGGAACTTCCAACGCATTTTTATAGCCAAATTGCTTCGTCATCTGCTCGCGCACGACGTCCTCATAAAGCTTTTTCATGCGGGGAGCATAGGCGCCCGCATCAGCTTTAGCCGGCTTGGCTTTTGGCGCTTTCGGCTCCTTAACGGCGGCGGCGTCAGCTGCGGCCTTGGGCGCCTTTGCAGAGGCCTTAGCGGCCTTTGGCGTCTTTTCCTCAGCCATCGATCAATTCTCCAGAACGCTTTGCGACGCGGACCTTACGACCATCGTCGAGTATCTTGAAACCAACGCGCGTCGCCTTACCGTCTTTTGGATCCGCAAGCGCAATATTTGATAGATCAATGGGCGCCGCTTTATTCACGATGCCAGCTTCCCGATCTTTCGTCTGACGTTGATGGCGCTTGACGATATTCACGCCGTCAACCAACGCACGGCCTTCGTCAGGAATCACGCGCAATACTTCGCCTGTGCGGCCCTTGTCTCGGCCTGCGAGAACGACGACCTTATCGCCCTTCTTGATTTTGGCGGCCATTACAGCACCTCCGGCGCAAGCGAGATGATCTTCATGTGATTTTTTGCGCGCAGCTCGCGCGGCACGGGTCCGAAGATACGCGTGCCAATCGGCTCGGATTGATTATTGATCAATACCGCCGCATTTGAATCAAATCGAATGACCGATCCGTCTGAACGCTTGATGTCTTTCGCAGTGCGAACGACGACTGCCTTAAGCACATCGCCTTTCTTCACGCGGCCGCGCGGAATCGCCTCTTTGATCGACACGACAATAATGTCGCCGACGCCGGCGTATTTGCGCTTCGAGCCGCCCAGCACTTTGATGCACATCACACGGCGGGCGCCTGAGTTATCGGCGACGTCGAGATTGGTTTGCATCTGTATCATGGCTTATCCGCCTTTCACTCCGGTCTGGTTTCGGTTTTGCCGACTTCGTCCGGAAACCTCGTCAATTAAAAATTAAACGCTTCGTCAGCCTTAGGCCTTCGAGGCATTTTCGATTACGCGCCACCGCTTCAACTTCGAGATTGGCGCCGTTTCTTCAATGGTCACCATATCGCCAACTTTGATCGCAGCGCTCTCATTGTGCGCATGGTAGTTCTTTGTACGACGCACTGTCTTTTGGAATAAAGGATGCGTGAAACGGCGCTCGACCTTCACAACAACTGTTTTATTCTGCTTGTCGCTGACAACGACGCCTTGGAGAATTCGCTTCGGCATGGGCGCTAAACCTTACTTTTCCGTGCGCTTCTGCGCGGCGATTGTTTTGGCCCGAGCGATGTCGCGACGAACGACACGCACCTGGGAGGTGTTTTCAAGCTGTCCAGTTGCACGCTGAAAGCGCATATTGAACTGCTCTTTCTTAAGCTTAAGAACTTCATCATTAAGCTGGTCATCGCTCATAGCGCGAAGATCAGAGATGCGTTGTTTGGATTTCATCTCTCTTCCCCTTACTCGGCGATACGCTCGATGAAGCGCGTCTTGATCGGCAGTTTCGCAGCCGCCAAGGTCAATGCTTCTCTCGCAAGCGGCTCAGGCACGCCGTCGATTTCAAACATGATGCGACCCGGAGCGACGCGCACAGCCCATAATTCTGGCGCACCCTTACCTTTACCCATTCGAACTTCTGTCGGCTTTTTTGAAACCGGCACGTCCGGAAAGATGCGGATCCAGACACGACCAGCACGCTTCATGTGACGCGTCATCGCGCGACGCGCAGCTTCAATCTGGCGTGCCGTAATGCGCTCTGGCTCCATCGCCTTGAGGCCGAATTGACCAAAGCTCAGCGTGAAGCCGCCTTTAGAGACGCCATGAATACGACCTTTAAAGGCCTTGCGGAACTTGGTGCGTTTGGGTTGCAACATGATGAATGCTCTTTAAACTTGTTCTTTCGACGCCTTACGCGACGTCACGCGGTTCACGAGGTTCGCGACGACGACGATCGCCACGTTCACGTTCACGCTCGCCATGCTCGCCGGTCACGCCGCCGCCTGCAGACTGTTCAGCAGCGCGCTTATCTTGCGCCATTGGATCATGCTCAAGGATTTCTCCTTTAAAGATCCAAACTTTAATACCGCAAGCGCCATAGGCTGTATGCGCCGTCGCCGTGCCATAATCAACATCTGCGCGCAATGTATGAAGAGGAACGCGACCTTCGCGATACCATTCCAAACGCGCAATTTCCGCGCCGCCTAAACGGCCCGAACAATTAATACGAATGCCCTGGGCGCCCAGTCGTATCGCTGACTGCACGGCGCGTTTCATTGCGCGGCGGAAAGCCACACGACGCTCGAGTTGCTGTGCGATGGACTCAGCCACCAAAGCAGCTTCCGTCTCAGGCTTGCGCACCTCAACAATGTTGATCACGACTTCGCTGCCTGTGAGCTTGCCAACAAGCTTGCGGATTTTATCGATATCCGCGCCCTTCTTGCCAATCACAACGCCTGGGCGCGCAGAATGAATTGTCACGCGGCATTTTTTATGCGGACGCTCGATGATGATTTTAGACACCGCCGCTTGCTTCAGCGTCTTCGACACCGCCTCACGGATTGTCATATCTTCGTGCAGCAACTTGGCGTATTCGCTCTTACCCGCGAACCAGCGCGAGTCCCAGGTGCGATTGACGCCGAGGCGCAACCCGATCGGATTAACCTTCTGACCCATGGTCTCTTCCTTTAGGCGTTCGCTTGCGCTTCGACTTCGCGCACGATGATCGTTAGATTGGCAAAAGGCTTTTCAACGCGACTCGCCCGGCCGCGCGCGCGGGCGTGGAAACGCTTCATCACCATTGCTTTACCAACAAAAGCTTGAGAAACGATAAGATCGTCAACATCAAGACCGTGATTGTTCTCGGCGTTAGCGATTGCGCTTTCAAGCGTCTTCTTCACTTCATGCGCAATACGTTTTCTTGAGAATTCAAGATCAGCAAGCGCACGATCAACCTTCTTTCCGCGAATAAGCTGAGCAAGCAAATTCAACTTCTGGGGCGACACGCGTAGCATACGCGCAATCGCTTTTGCTTCGTTATCCGCAAGCCGGCGCGGATTGGCTTCCTTCGACATTGCGATTAGCCTCTCTTCGCCTTCTTGTCCGCCGCGTGACCGTAATAGGTGCGCGTTGGAGCAAATTCTCCGAATTTATGCCCGATCATGTCTTCGCTGACAGAAACCGGAATATGCTTTTGACCGTTGTGAACGCCGAAGGTTAATCCGACGAACTGCGGCAAGATGGTGGAGCGACGGCTCCAAATCTTAATTACTTCAGAGCGGCCAGAAGCGCGCGAGGCGTCTGCTTTTTTCAGCAGATAGCCATCGACAAACGGGCCCTTCCAAATCGAGCGGGTCATGGATTAGCCCTTCTTCTTGCGATTGTGTCGCGACGACACAATAAACCGGTCAGTGGATTTGTTGCTGCGGGTCTTCTTGCCCTTTGTCGGCTTGCCCCACGGCGTAACAGGATGACGGCCACCGGATGTCCGGCCTTCGCCGCCGCCATGGGGATGGTCGATCGGGTTCATGGTCACGCCACGATTATGCGGCCGACGGCCAAGCCAGCGCGACCGGCCAGCCTTGCCAATTGTTGCGTTCATATGGTCAGGGTTTGACACCGCGCCAATCGTTGCAAAACATTGACCGTGAACCAATCTCTGCTCGCCAGAGTTCAGGCGCACAATGACATAGCCTTGGTCACGACCTACGATCTGAGCATATGTGCCGGCAGAGCGCGCAATGGATCCGCCCTTGCCAATTTTCATCTCAACATTGTGGACGATTGTGCCGACCGGAATATTCGCCACTGGCATTGCATTGCCAGGCTTAACGTCCACCTGCTGACCCGCAACGACCTCATTGCCAACGGACAAACGTTGTGGCGCGAGGATGTAGGCCAACTCATTATCTGCATAACGGATAAGCGCAATAAAGGCAGTACGATTAGGATCGTACTCGATGCGCTCAACCTTACCGACGACGTCAAGCTTACGACGCTTGAAGTCAACGAGACGATACGATTGCTTATGTCCGCCGCCACGGAAACGCACCGTAACGCGGCCATGATTATTGCGACCGCCCTTAGACGTCTTGCCCTCAGTCAGCGTCTTGACCGGCTTGCCTTTGTAAAGCTCGCTACGATCTACGATGACGAGTTGACGAAGACTCGGCGTAGTCGGCTTGAATGTCTTCAGCGCCATTTTTCTATCCTCACGCCTTCCCTTACAAACCCGTGGTCACGTCAATCTTGTGACCTTCGGCAAGCGTCACAACGGCCTTCTTGACGTCGCTCTGCTGGCCGCGCACGCCTTTGAAGGCCTTAACCTTGCCCTTGCGAACAAGCGTATTCACCGCCTCAACCTTCACATCGAAGAGACCTTCAACAGCCGCTTTGATTTGTGGTTTTGTCGCCGTCTTCGCTACTTTGAAGACAACTTTGTTATGTTCTGACGCAAGCGTTGCTTTTTCGGTGATCACCGGCGCAACGATTACATCATAATGGCGCACATCCTTACTCATTTCAGCCGCGCCTCCAGCGCGTCAACAGCGGCGCGGGTCAAAACCAGCTTCTCGCGACGAATAATGTCATAAACATTGACGCCTTCGACGGGTAAAACGTCGATGAGCGGAATATTGCGCGCTGCAAGCGCGAAATTCTTTTCAGGCGCTGCGCCGTCAATAATCAATGCGCTTGAGAGTCCTGATTTTGCAAAACCACCGGCCAAGATTTTTGTTTTTGGCTCTTTAAGCGCAGCATTTTCCCAAACGACGATGCCGCCGTCTTTCGCTTTTGCTGAAAGCGCATGTTTTAAAGCCAGCTGACGCACTTTTTTCGGCAGATCATGATCATGACTGCGAACTTGCGGCCCAAAAGCGCGACCGCCGCCACGAAACTGTGGCGCGCGACCAGAGCCGTGACGTGCGCCGCCAGTGCCCTTTTGCTTATACATCTTCTTGCCGGTGCGGGCGATTTCCGCACGATTTTTAACCGCATGGGTTCCCGCGCGCCGCTTAGCAAGCTGCCAACGGATCATACGGAAGATGAGGTCCTTACGCGGCTCGAGGCCGAAGACATCATCAGAGAGTTCGATCGATCCGGCCTTCTGGCCATCGAACGACGTGACGTCGATCTTCACGGCTCAGTCCTCCTTCGCTTCTACATCAACAGCGGCGTCGACCGTTTCTTGAACAGGCGCAGCATCATTCTTAGCTGCGTTTTCAAGACGGAACTTGCCAGGCTGCGGCGCATCTTTTGGCAAAGCGCGCTTAACAGCGTCGCGGACAAAGATCCATCCGCCAGCAGTGCCTGGAACAGCTCCCTCAACCAACACCAAGCCACGCTCAACGTCGGTCTGGACAACGCGCAAATTTTGCGTTGTCACGCGCTCGACGCCCATATGGCCCGCCATTTTCTTATTTTTAAAAGTTTTGCCAGGATCCTGACGGCCGCCGGTTGATCCGTGAGAACGATGCGAGACAGAAACGCCGTGGGTCGCACGCAGACCGCCAAAGCCCCAACGCTTCATTGGACCAGCAAAGCCCTTACCGGTGCTCGTTCCCGTTACGTCGACGAATTGACCGACAACGAAATGATCTGCGGTAATTTCCGCGCCGACCGGCAACATCTCTTCTTCATTCACGCGAAATTCAGCGAGCTTTAATTTTGGCTCGACCTTCGCGGCGGCGAAACGCGTGCGCTCCGCCTTAGAGACGTTTTTCACTTTTGCTCGGCCGATGCCCAGCTGAACGGCCGTATAGCCATTCTTATCTTTGGTCCGATGCGCGACGACTTGGCAGCCGTCAAGCTTAAGCACCGTAACTGGCACATGTTCGCCCGCGTCTGTAAAGACACGCGTCATTCCGACTTTTTGCGCGATTACGCCCGACCGCATGTTCAAATTCCTTCACGAAGCGGCTGCTCTCAAGAGCAAGACCGCCCATTATTCCTTAGAGCTTGATCTCGACATCCACGCCGGCGGCGAGATCAAGTTTCATTAACGCATCCACCGTTTGGGGAGTCGGATCAACAATATCGAGCACACGCTTATGCGTCCTAATCTCGAATTGTTCCCGCGACTTCTTATCGATGTGCGGCGACCGATTGACCGTGAACTTCTCAATACGCGTCGGCAACGGGATCGGTCCACGAACCTGGGCGCCTGTGCGCTTAGCTGTGGAGACGATTTCCTTCGTCGAGGTATCGAGAATCCGGTGATCAAACGCCTTGAGGCGAATCCGGATATTTTGACCGTTCATTTTTCCGTCCTCTGGGACCGCGCGTCTTTCGACCCGCTTTCTGCGCCGCGCACATAAAGCGCGCGACATTTTTCACATCAGCGGGAAGAAGATCCCGCGGTCCAATTCGCCTATTTACTCAATAATTGACGCAACGACGCCGGCGCCGACAGTTCTGCCGCCTTCCCGGATTGCGAAGCGCAATTTTTCTTCCATGGCGATCGGCACAATCAAGCTGACCTCCATGGTCACATTGTCGCCCGGCATCACCATCTCAACGCCCGCAGGAAGCGTTACAATGCCCGTCACGTCCGTGGTGCGGAAGTAAAACTGCGGACGATAATTCGTGAAAAACGGCGTATGACGTCCGCCTTCTTCCTTCGTCAAAATATAGGCTTCCGCCTTAAACTTCGTGTGCGGCTTCACTGAGCCGGGCTTACACAGAACCTGACCGCGCTCAACGTCTTCGCGCTTCGTGCCGCGCAGCAAGCAGCCTACGTTGTCGCCCGCCTCGC
>OMIO01000027.1 GCA_900299115.1 Methylocystaceae bacterium
TTACACCCAGCTCGGCGGCGTGCTCAGCGTCTTCGCTTTGCCAAATAATTAAGTCGCTTCAGACTTAACTCAAAAAAGAATAACGCCCGGCGCTTTGATAAAAAGCGCCGGGCTTAATTTTTTTTAACAAAAAAGCCCGAGCACGTAATGCCCGGGCTAAGTTGGAAGGAGGTTTATTGAGGATAGAAATAGATAAGATTCGCCTCAATTGACGCGCGCCTTTAGACAAAAAACATCAAGATTTCGCCAGACTTTAAAACCAAGACAATTTCAAGCCGCAGCTGCGCAGCATTTTTTATATTTTTTTCCAGAGCCGCAACTGCATGGATCATTCCGGCCTGGCTGGGGCCCTTTTACAACCGGTGCGGTTTTTCGATTGGCTTCTTCAACAAAAAACCAGCACTTCTCGGCCTCATCAAAACGAAACAAAGAGCGCTCACGATGCGCCATGCGCTGCCCGTCATTTATAAAATGCGCAATAAATTCAACATAGCCAATTTGATCGCCTACTTGCCCTTGTTCGGTTTCAATAATCTCTAGCCCTAACCACTGCGATTGGTTCGCCCAGTGCGTTATGGCCTTGCGATCAAAATCATGCCGCGCTTCTGACGCCAGCGTTTGATAGAGATGATCAATATTTCCAACCGTAAATGCGCTATAGCCCGAGCGCATGAGCGCTTCCGCCGTTGGCGCTGCTTTATGATCCAAGATAAAAGGCTGACAACAGTCCGCATAAGCGCGCGCATCTTTTGTCATCACGCGACAAGGACAAATATCTTCAGCCATCTTCACGCGCGCTCAACTTTGAGGAAAAATAAAATTTAACAGCAGCCTTAATTTAAGGCCCCTTATTTAACAGGAGGCAGTTTTTTTACAGCTTCCAGCGCAATCGGATCTAAGCCTGCTCCGCCATGCGCTACATGTTCAATAATCAGCGCCCGCATGCGTGGATCCCAAAACTTCATTAAATGCTCAGCCATCCCCGCCGCTGACTGCGAAGCCTTTTGCGCTCCAAAGAAAGCGCCAATCTGATTAGCCATTTTAACGAGCTTCTCAACACTATTATGCGACATTGGTAGAAACCTGTTCGATGATCCGTTCGGGATGCGTGAATATCTCAAATTCACGCCCTCGCATGACCGCGATGAGCGTGATACCGCAATCTTCCGCGATACGAACCGCCAAGGCGGTCGGCGCGGAAACGGCGGCTAAAATAGGCGCGCCTATTCGTGCTGCTTTTTGCACAAGTTCAACAGAAACGCGACTCGTCATTAACACCACGCCCTGCGAGGCGTTGACCCCTTGGCGCGCCAGAGCGCCAGCGAGCTTATCAAGCGCATTATGCCGGCCAACATCTTCCCGCACGGCCATCATTCCTGAATTTGGCCGCCAGAAACCAGCTGCATGCACAGCGCGGGTTTGATGATTGATCGTTTGACCTGCCGGCAAGCTTTCCATCGCTTCAATTAAGCTCTCAGCATCGAGATTGAGAGAATGATTAACCTTTGTCGGCTCCCTTGTCGCAGCTTCCAGACTTTCAATTCCACACAAGCCGCAACCTGTGGGCCCAGCCATTGATCGCCGCCGCTGCGCATAGGCCTCTTGACGGTCCTGAGGCAACCAAGCGCGCAATTCGATCCCAGCCTCTGTGGCGATCACCTCAATCTCGCCCGCTTCTTGCGCGGTATCGATCAAGCCTTCTGTCAGCGCAAATCCAACGGCAAAGTCCTTAAGATCAGATGGCGTAGCCATCATGACCGCATGCGTTGACCCTCCAAAGGTGAAAGCGACAGGGGTTTCTTCAGGGATCACGCGTGAAGAACGCGCCGTCATGTCATGACGGCGCGCTAAACACTCTACTCGAACTGTTGGAAACGGCGTTTCTGTCATTCCGCCGCGTCGACGGCGCCTGCAATGCGGCGCGAAGCTTCGGACAATTCGCGATAACGCTCTTGCCACTCCGTCGGACCATTGCTGGTGGAAATTTGCACCGCCGTCACCTTATACTCAGGACAGTTCGTCGCCCAATCAGAATTATCTGTTGTGACAACATTAGCCTGGGTCATTGGGTGGTGGAATGTTGTATAAACGACGCCTGGCGCAACGCGATCCGTGACTTTCGCCCGAAGCGTTGTTTCGCCAGCCCGGCTTTGAACTTTTAGCCAGTCTCCGTCGCGCACGCCACGCTCTTCAGCATCATGCGGATGGATTTCAAGCACATCCTCTTCATGCCAGCGGCTGTTTTCTGTGCGACGTGTTTGCGCGCCAACATTATACTGCGACAAGATACGTCCGGTTGTAAGCAAGAGCGGGAAACGCGGCCCGACCTTCTCATCCGTCGGCACATATTCTGTAATGACAAATTTGCCTTTACCGCGGGCAAAGCCCTCAACATGCATAATTGGCATGCCGTTAGGCGCTTCATCATTGCAGGGCCATTGAACGGACCCATCGCGATCAAGCTTGTCAAAAGAAACGCCGCGGAAAGAAGGTGTCAAACGGGCAATCTCATCCATGATTTCGGATGGATTAGCGTAAGTCCACTTCATTCCTAATCGATTGGCGAGCAATTGGGTAATTTCCCAATCGCCATAACCATTTTTAGGACTCATTACCTTACGAATTCGCTGTATGCGTCGCTCAGCATTCGTGAAGGTGCCGTCTTTCTCAAGGAAGGTAGCGCCTGGTAAAAAGACATGGGCGTAATTTGCCGTCTCCACCAGGAAGAGGTCCTGAACAATGACACATTCCATATTCGCCAATGCGGCAGAGACGTGACGCGTATCAGGATCAGACTGAAGAATATCTTCGCCCTGTACGTAAAGCCCCTTGAAAAGACCCTCGATCGCGGAGTCAAACATATTTGGAATACGTAAGCCCGGTTCATGATCGAGCTTAACGCCCCAATCTTCTTCAAATACCGCACGCGCTTTGTCGCCCGATATATGCTGATAACCTGGCAGTTCATGCGGGAAAGACCCCATGTCACATGAACCCTGGACGTTATTTTGACCACGTAATGGATTAACGCCAACGCCGCGACGCCCTAAATTGCCGGTCGCCATTGCAATATTGGCGATACCCATGACAGCGGTTGAGCCCTGCGCATGTTCCGTAACGCCAAGACCATAATAAATGGCTGCATTGCCGCCCGTTGCGTATAAGCGCGCCGCGCCCCGAATATCTGCAGCAGCAACGCCAAGCGTTGAAGCCAGCGCCTCAGGACTATTTTCTGGACGGGACACAAAGCTCGCCCAATCCTGATATTCTTCCCAATCGCACCGCGAACGGATGAAGGTCTCATTTGCGAGACCCTCCGTTACGATGACATGCGCTAAAGCTGTAACCATCGCGACATTGGTGCCAGGCTGCAATGGCAGATGATAATCCGACTGAATATGCGGCGAGCGGACAAGGTCAATGCGCCGCGGATCAATGACGATCAATTTTGCGCCTTCACGCAAACGCTTCTTCATCCGCGATCCAAACACGGGATGCGCGTCAGTTGGATTAGCGCCTATGACGAGAATGACGTCAGCGTCGTCAACGGAGTCAAAATCTTGCGTTCCCGCCGAGGTGCCAAAAGCTTGGTTTAGACCATAGCCCGTAGGAGAATGACAAACGCGTGCGCAGGTATCGATATTATTATTGCCAAAGCCAGCGCGCACGAGCTTTTGCACGAGATAGGTTTCTTCATTCGTGCAGCGGGATGAAGAAATCGCGCCGACCGAGTTGCGGCCATATTTCTCTTGCACCGCTTTCATACGGCTCGCCGCAAAATCAAGCGCCTCATCCCAAGAGACAACGCGCCAAGGCTGATCAATTGTCTCACGAATCATTGGCTCTGTGATTCGATCGCCATGATGGGCATAGCCATAAGCGAACCGGCCCTTGATGCAGCTATGGCCATGATTAGCCTTGCCATCCTTCCAAGGAACCAAGCGCACAACTTCTTCGCCGCGCATTTCCGCTTTAAAAGTACATCCGACGCCGCAATAGGCGCAGGTGGTTACTTCAGAATGTTCCGGCTGGCCAATTGCAATGACGGATTTCTCAGTCAGAGTCGCAGTTGGGCAAGCCTGCACACAGGCGCCGCAAGATACGCATTCAGATTCGAAGAAAGCCTCGTCCATGCCTGGCGAAACACGGCTATCAAACCCACGTCCAGAAATTGTGAGCGCAAAAGTGCCTTGAACTTCTTCACACGCGCGCACACACCGATTGCAGACGATACATTTTGACGGATCATAGGAGAAATAAGGATTGGACTCGTCTTTAGGTTTCCAATCGAAATTTGCTTCGCCATTGTTACGCGCAAAAACATGATTGGCGCCATCATAGCCATAGCGCACATCGCGCAGTCCAACAGCGCCAGCCATATCTTGTAATTCACAGTCGCCGTTAGCGGCGCAGGTGAGGCAGTCCAGCGGATGGTCGGAGATGTAAAGCTCCATAACGCCCCGGCGAATTGCCGCCAAGCGGGGCGTTTGCGTTTTGACAGAGATGCCAGGCGCAACAGGCGTCGTGCAAGAAGCTGGCGTACCAAACCGACCTTCCACTTCGATGACGCAAAGTCTGCATGAACCGAAGGCTTTAATGCTGTCAGTGGCGCAAAGCTTTGGAATTTCTGTTCCCGACTCCATAGCCGCTCGCATAATGGAGGTGCCTTCAGGAACGGTAACGCTTTTCCCATCAATGGTCAGGGTGACCATCTTTTGAGATTTGGATTCTGGTGTGCCGTAATCGGTTTCTTTAATCAGCGTCATGGTCGGGTGCCTCACTCGGCAGCGGCTTCAAGGGCCGGCTTGTGGAAGTCCTCAGGGAAGTGACGAAGCGCGCTTTCAACTGGATATGGAGCAAAGCCGCCCAACGCGCAGAGCGAGCCAAACTTCATCGTGTGGCAAAGATCTTTCAGGAGATCGATGTTGCTTTCGACATCCTGGCCTGCACGAATCTTGTCAATCGTTTCGATGCCTCTTGTCGATCCAAGACGACAAGGGGTGCATTTTCCGCAACTCTCAATTGCGCAAAATTCCATTCCAAACCGCGCCATCCAAGACATATCGATCGTGTCGTCGAAAACGACAAGTCCGCCATGGCCAATTAAACTGTCTTTTGCGGCGAAAGCTTCATAATCAAAAGGCAAATCAAACAAAGAGACCGGAACATAGGCGCCGAGCGGGCCGCCGCACTGAACAGCGCGCACGGGACGACCTGACCTTGTACCACCAGCGATATCATTAATGATCTCGCCCAAAGGAATGCCAAAATCTGTTTCGAATAACCCGCCGTATTTTACATTGCCTGCGATTTGCAAAGGCATCGTGCCGCGTGAGCGTCCAACGCCAAGATCAGCATAGTGCTGCGCGCCCTTTTCCATAATCATAGGAATAGTCGCCATCGATAAGACATTGTTGACGACGGTCGGCTTGCCAAAAAGCCCTTCATGCGCGGGCAATGGCGGCTTGGCGCGCACAATGCCGCGTTTACCCTCAAGACTTTCTAGTAATGAGGTCTCTTCGCCGCAGACATAGGCGCCAGCGCCAATGCGCAATTCAATATCAAACTTAAATCCTGAACCGCGAACATTATCGCCCAGCCAACCAGCCTTGCGCGCGACGTCAATGGCTGCTTGATAAACTTTGGCGGCTTGGGGATATTCAGAGCGTAAATAAACATAGCCCTTAGAACCATTGATCGCATAACCACAAATGATCATGCCTTCAATGAGCGATAAGGGATCGCCCTCCATAATCATTCGATCGGCAAAAGTCCCGCTATCGCCTTCATCGGCATTCACAACGACATAACGTCGATCGGCTGGCGCATCAGCCACAGTTTTCCATTTAATGCCCGTTGGAAAACCTGCGCCGCCGCGTCCGCGCAATCCTGATTTCGTGACTTCTTCAATTGTTGCAGCTGGGCCAATCTGAAGCGCGCGCGCAAGTCCCGCGCCACCGCCATGAGCCTCATATTCCGAAATCGATAAAGGATCGATAATGCCACAGCGCGCAAAGGTGATGCGATTTTGCCGCTTCATCCAACTATGGTCGTCAACTTTACCAATGTTCAACGCATGCGCACCGCCTTTTAAAAAGCCTGCGTCAAAAAGCGCCTTCACATCTTTCACACTGACAGGTCCGTAGCCAATACGGCCCGCTGATGTTTCAACCTCAACAAGCGGCTCGAGCCAAAGCATGCCGCGCGAACCATTACGAATGATTTGAACGCTCTCTCCGCGCGCTGCAGCTTCTTGAGCGATCGCCGTTGCAAGACGATCAGCGCCCATCGCCACAGCGGCCATATCAAGGGGAACGTAGATCTTTGTCATCAGCTTCTCGCCTCCGCTGCAAGCTCATCGAGCTTGTGCATATCAATGCAGCCGACGGGTTCGCCATCAATCAATGCAGATGGGCTATGCGCGCATAAGCCAAGGCAATAGACCGCTTCAACTGTCAGCTTGCCGTCAGGCGTTGTTTGGCCCCATTCAAGTTTCAGCTTTTTAAGAAAGTCATTAGCGAGTTTTTCCGCGCCCATCGATTGGCAAGACTCTGCGCGACAAATTTTTAAAGTATGGCGTCCATGCGGCTCACGATGAAAGTCATGATAGAAGGTTACAACGCCGTGCATTTCAGCACGCGAAACATTCAACGCTTCAGCCATTTCTTTCACAGCCGATTCCGGCACATGACCGAACTCAGCCTGAAGAGCATGTAATATAGGGAGAGCGGGACCTTCGAGGCCCATATGGGCTGCGATAATTTCCCGCGCCCGCTCGTCGCTATACGGAGCAGCGCCAGCCATTTCTTCCCTTTCCAGTCCGAGCGTTATTCCCCATGGGTCGCCCGTCTCTCTTTTTGTAGATATTCCAAAGAGAGTGCCGGAAATTGAGGCTTTGATCAATAGAGTTGATCCGTCGGATCATAGGCCGTGGCTATCAACGGATATTGTGCAGCGCACCTAGTCCTGAAATGCGCCGATATCGGCGAGCGCCTTCGCTTCTGCAACAAGGGCGGCAACGGAGGGAATGACCGGATCGCGCTGAGGCGCGATGAGACCAATCTCATAAACAGCTTCCGGCTCGACAATTGGAATCGCCCGTAAAGGAGCCTCTACCCCAAGCGTTTTAGCTAATTTCTCAGGCAGAACCGTCGCCCAGCGTCCTGATTTTACGTGATCAAACAACAAGATAGCAGAATTAGTTTCTAAAATTGGCGCGGGCTCCGATCCAGCATTGCGGATCAATTGCTCGATGATGCGGCGATTCTGCATATCAGGCGTCAGTAAGCATAAATCGATTTTGCCCACTTCAGACCACGTGACCCGATCTCGCTCGCCTAAGGGATTTCCTACATTTGTAAGCAGTCTGTAGCGCTCCAAACACAAAGGCATTGTGCGCACACGCCCCAGCGGTTCGTTATTGAGGTAGGTAATCCCCGCATCGATCTCAAGATTTTCCAACATCGTTAAAACGTCGGTTGAAGAGGCGGAAAGGACAGTAAAGCGCACATTGGGATGTTTACGCCGATAGGTCTCGGTCAATTTTGTAACGATCCCTAAAGCCGTGGGTATCACAGCAATCCTGAGGGGCCCTGTTAATCCCTCCTTTAACGCCCGCACATCGAGGCGCATCGCTCGCGTATCGCCAACAATCCGCTTAGCCCATTCCAACACCCGCTCGCCCTCAGCCGTCAGTCCATGAAAGCGAGAGGAACGATTGACCAGTAATACGCCCAGAGTGTCCTCGAGCTGTTTAATGCCCGCAGAGAGCGTCGGCTGCGTAACGCCACAAAGTTCAGCCGCGCGCGAAAAGCTCTTCTCACTCGCCACCATAATGAGGAATTCAAGTTTTTCGATCACTGTGCGTGTTCCATTCCTGGTATCATACGCCCGTTTACGACATAAAACTTTGCCAAGCGCTTAACTTAGCTAAAACTGAAAGGGGCCAAGCCCAGAGAGCCTGCCGTAGAAAATTCAAAGCCTATTTTCACATAGCCGCATAACTTGCGCGGATATTTGGGCACTCTTACCACAGCCTCAAGCCGAACGCCTGCAAAATTAGCAGGCGACCATAAGACCAACTGCGACCACAATTCCTAACTAGCTGGCGACAATTCCCAAGGACATGCTAATGAAGCGGCCAAAGGACTGGCCATAACGTGGTCAGAGGGGAGAACGTTGAATGACGGTTTGTCATCAAATTATCAATTTCTGGCG
Source organism: Methylocystaceae bacterium (assembly GCA_900299115.1). Classification (GTDB taxonomy): domain Bacteria; phylum Pseudomonadota; class Alphaproteobacteria; order Rhizobiales; family Beijerinckiaceae; genus Methylocystis. The sequence goes on from OMIO01000027.1 coordinate 8,218, forward strand.
CATTTTCAGCGGCGGCATCGCAGTGTTGACGATTTTCTTCAGCGCATCGCCAGTGTGCGCAACGCCTTCGCTCATTGTGGATGTCGCCTCAGGCCAGGTTCTTGCCGAAGACGAGGCCACAGCCTCCTGGTTTCCTGCCTCAACAACAAAATTGATGACAGTTTATGTCGCGCTTGACGCCGTTCGCGCTGGTCGTTTGACCATGGATACGCCTTTGATGGTGTCCCCACGCGCGGCGCGCATGGCGCCGTCAAAAATGGGTTTTCGACCGGGCACCGAGGTCACGCTTCAAAACGCACTCATTATGTTGATGGTGAATTCAGCCAATGACATTGCCGTTACGATTGCGGAAGGCGTATCTGGTTCAGTCGAGGCTTTCGCCGATGATATGAATCGCGCCTCCGCCTCACTTGGCATGACACAGTCGCGTTGGGTTAACCCCAATGGTTTACCGGACGCGCGTCAAGTCACTTCTGCGCGCGATCTCGCCATACTTGGCCGCGCGCTTTATACGCACTTTCCCGAATATGCGACGCTATTTAATATTGGCGCGATGCAATTTGGTCGTCATATCGAGCCAAATCACAATGGTCTCATTGGACGCTATCCTGGCGCTGACGGCATGAAAACCGGATTTACCTGTCCGGCTGGATTTAATGTTGTCGCCTCGGCAACACGCGGCGGTCGTCATTTAATCGTTGTTGTCCTTGGCGCGCCAACTGCAATCGCCCGCACTGCAAAAGCCGTCGCTCTTTTTGATCGCGGCTTTCAAACAAGTTCCGGACAAATGTCGCTGGCGAGCCTATCGGCGCCAGGGCCGGCCGATGCGCCAGACATGCGCAATCGGGTTTGTAGAAACCGCGGCGCGGCGACAGCCGAATTTATGGCTGAAGTAGAAAATACGCCTGTAGCGATGGGCGCCTCTACGGGCGTTCCGCTCTTTGACGCCGTTGCTGGCGCAGGGCAAGCCACGATGACGCCAACCGATGTAGCGCGCTTGCCTCGGCCGCATTTTCAGCCAACTCAGGTTCATATAGGCCGCGTGGAGGGCTATAGCGGCCCCGTCGCCCGCACCCGAGCGCCAGGATCGCCCATTGGCGAGGGCACAGATTTGGAAGCTTACGCCAATGACACGACTGCGCCTGAGGCTGAGGCAAAACCCTCTAAGCGTCGCTTAGTCAAAAAACGTACGCCACAACCAGCGGCGCAAGAAGCCTCAACAGAATCCTCTCCCGAGGAGGCGCGCGAGGTGCCAGTCGTCGCTCCGGTCAAACGGGCCAAAAACGCCGCTACAAAATCATCCAAAAGCGCAACCGCAATAAAAACGTCCGCTCCAAGCGATTCAACAAGCGATAATCAATCGACTAAACCTACATCGCCAAAAGCGGCAAAGCCGAAACCAAAATTGTCCCCGCCGACGCCTGAAGGCGGCAAGCAATGAATTCAGCTGCGTCGGCGGCTATGCGTCGCCCGCCGCCGCCCATTCCATTAACAATCCTCACAGGCTTTTTAGGCGCAGGTAAAACCACCTGCCTCAATCAACTCGTCCAAAACCCAGCTCTATCCAATACGCTCGTCCTTATTAATGAGTTTGGCGCCGTTGGCCTCGACCATCTCTTTATTGAGAAAGTTGATGGCGATATGATTTTAATGAGCTCAGGCTGTATTTGCTGCACAATTCGCGGCGATCTTGTAACAACGCTCGAAGATCTTCTTAAGCGTCTGGATAATGGCCGGATAAAAGCATTTGATCGCGTTATCCTTGAGACGACAGGCCTTGCTGATCCAGCGCCGATACTTCATGCGATTATGTATCATCCCTATTTGATGCTCCGCTACCGTCTTGATGGCGTCATTACTGTTATTGACGCCATTAATGGCGCAGCAACCTTCGATGCGCATGAAGAAGCGGTTAAACAAGCAGCTGTCGCCGATCGTCTTATTATAACCAAAACAGATATGGCCGAAGGGGCCGAAAATCTGAATGGAATTGTGACGCGACTGAAAGCGCTCAATCCATCTGCACAGATTCTTGTAAGTGAAGCAGGCGAAACCACAATTGCGCAATTACTCAATTGCGGATTGTATAATCCCGATACGAAAACGCCGCGCGTTCGCGCTTGGCTCAACGCAGAAGCGGTTATCGATGCGCATAAACATGGCCCACATGGAGATCATCGCCACACTGATATCAACCGACACGACGACCATATCCACGCCTATTGCTTAACAAGCGATACGCCACTAACTCCTAGCTCTTTCGATATATTCATCGAACTTTTACGCCAAACCCATGGACCAAAACTCTTGCGCGTAAAAGGTATTGTCGCCTTAACGGACGATCCGCGCCGTCCAGTCGTGATCCATGGCGTCCAGCATATTTTTCATCCCCCTCACCGACTTGAAAATTGGCCGGATCAA
>OMIO01000028.1 GCA_900299115.1 Methylocystaceae bacterium
ATTCATTCTTTAGCACAAAAACTGATAATGCGCCTCGACGTCGCCGATCCACTCAGCGAAAAGGTCCATGAAGATAAAATTGGCTTTGCTGTGATAGCAGCCAAAGGCGCATTGAGCGCTTTATACCGACGCCTGCTGCGCCCTAAGCGCCCTGCATGGGATCCAGCGTCATGAGTTGGCAAATCGATGAGCGCGCCACTACGCCACAAACTCAAGGCATCGCTGTAAAAAGTTCATTTTATCTAGCCATGCGCATTCTCGAACCTGCGCGCCGCGACGCGATGTTTGCGATTTACGCTTTTTGCCGCGCAGTTGATGATATTGCTGACGATGGAGGCGATCGCGACGAAAGACGTAAAGCGCTTGATCGTTGGCGCGAAGATTTGGATGCGCTTTTTGCAGGTCAAATTCGACCAAGCAACGCCTTTCTCGCTGGCGCAGTTCGACGCTTTAAACTTGATCGGGCTGATTTTGAAGCGGTGATCGACGGCATGCAAATGGATGTCGATGAAGATATTTGCGCGCCCAACTGGAACAAACTCGATCTTTATTGCGACCGCGTTGCGAGCGCAGTGGGACGCTTGTCTGTGCGCGCCTTTGGTCTGACTGAGGAAAAAGAGGGGGATCTTCCTCAAGGACCAAGGCTTTTAGCGCATCACTTGGGCCGCGCATTGCAATTGACAAATATCTTGCGTGACTTGGATGAAGACGCTGCGCGTGGGCGCCTCTATCTGCCACAGGAATGCTTGACTGACGCGGGCATTAATACGCAGCGCCCTGACGCTGTCTTGGCGGATGGAAATCTCGCAGCCGCTTGCGCGCCAGTAATTCTTCGCGCGCGCGAGCATTATGACCAAGCCGATCACATCATGAGCGAGCTGCCAAAGAGCAGCTTGAAGGCGCCCTATATGATGTCTGTCGGCTACCGCTCTATTTTTGATAATCTCACCAAGCGCGGTTTTGCGCCGCCGCGAGCGCCTGTACATGTTTCTCGCGTAAAACTTGCCGGCGCCTTTCTGAAACATCTCTTCTCGTGACGGGCACTACCCACATCATCGGCGCCGGACTTGCGGGACTTTCCTGCGCGATCCAACTTTGCGATCGGGGCAAAAAAGTCGCGCTCTATGAAGCAGCGCGTCTAGCAGGCGGACGCGCACGCTCTTATTTCGACGCTACGCTGGGCTTAACAATTGATAATGGCAATCATCTTTTATTATCTGGCAATCGAGCCGCTTTGGATTATGCGCGTCGTTTAAATACAAGCGAAGCGCTGATTGGCCCGGACAATTGCGCCTTTGATTTCATGGATCTCGCCACCGGCGCACGCTGGCGTTTGCGTCCTAATGACTCACAATTTCCATGGTGGGTATTTTTCAAGAATCGACGCGTTCCTGGAACGCGACCGATGGATTATCTTGATGCAGCCAAACTTCTCTTTGCAAAACAAAACGCCACAATCGGCGAAACCATGCGATGCGAGGGCGCGCTCTATGAGAAATTGTGGCGTCCCGTTATGCTGTCAGCGCTCAACACTGAACCACCAGAAGCCTCCGCCGCTCTTGCAGGCGCAATTTTACGTGAGACCCTTGCTGCGGGAGGGCGCGCCTGTCGTCCCTTAGTCGCCAAAAAAGGTCTGGGCGACGTCTTTGTTGAACCCGCTTTAAATAAACTCGCCCAACACGCCATCATCCCGAAATTTGGCGCAAGGTTAAAAGAAATTGTCTTTGCTCAAGATCGCGTAACAAACTTACGCTTTGCTGGCGAAGAAATCTCTCTCGGCGCGCAAGACACTGTTGTTTTCGCAGCTCCCGCTTGGGCGGCGGAAGAATTAATACCAAAATTGCAAGCGCCCAACGATCATCGCGCAATTTTAAATGTTCATTTCAAACTGACGCCGCCTAAAGACCAGCCATTGCTTGTTGGACTTGTCCACGGACTATCAGAGTGGCTGTTTGCCTTTGACGATCGTCTTTCTGTAACCATTAGCGGCGCCGACCGCTTGATGGAGACGCCGCGCGATATCCTGGCGTGTCAGGTTTGGCGGGAAGTTGCGCGGGCAATAGGACGAGATATTTCAAAGGCGCCCGATCTTGCCTCCGACCTGCCGCCATGGCAGATCGTAAAAGAGAAGCGCGCAACCTTTGCGGCGACCCCCGCCCAAGATGCGCGCCGGCCCGGCGCTCAAACAGCATGGCGGAATTTGTTTCTTGCCGGCGATTGGACGGCGACGGGGCTTCCAGCAACCATTGAAGGGACGATTCGCTCCGGCTATCGGGCGGCGGACCTTGTCAGCGAAAGCGCCTGACAGCAATTGATAGATTTTTGCAACCCACGAGGCTTGAAAGAATGACTGAAGCCGCGCGCCTTGCCCCCAGCGCAGAACTCATGAACGCCGCTGAACTTGAAACAAGCATTCAAAACGCCAAGCGCGCGCTGCTCAACTTAAAGAAGACAGACGGCCACTGGTGTTTTGAGCTTGAGGCGGATTGTACGATTCCTGCTGAATATATCTTGATGCGCCATTATCGCGCTGAGCCTATTGATGCCGAACTCGAAAGAAAGATCGCCGCCTATTTGCGTCGTACGCAAGGCGCGCATGGCGGCTGGGCTTTATTTCAAGATGGCGATTTTAATATTAGCGCCAGCGTAAAAGGCTATTTCGCGCTCAAAATGATTGGCGATGATATTAATGCGCCGCATATGGCGCGTGCGCGGGCTGCAATTCTCGCCCATGGCGGCGCAGCAAGCAGCAATGTCTTCACGCGCGCACTCTTAGCGCTCTATGGCGAAATTCCCTGGCGCGGCGTACCTGTCATGCCTGTTGAAATCATGCTCTTACCAAAATGGTTCCCGTTCCATCTTGATAAGGTCTCATATTGGGCGCGCACTGTGCTCGTGCCCCTGCTTGTGTTGATGACGAAAAAACCACGCGCTAAAAATCCACTTGGCGTGCATATTCGTGAATTATTCACAACGCCGCCGGAGGATGTAAAAGTTTGGCCAAGAGGCGAACATCAAAGCTGGCCTTGGGCGCATATTTTTGGCGAAATCGATAAATTATTACGCCTCATTGATCCTTATCTTCCACGTCACACGCGCGAGAAAGCGCTTCAACAAGCTGTAGACTGGACAACAGAACGCTTAAATGGCGTTGATGGATTAGGCGCGATTTTTCCTGCAATGGCCAATTCATTATTGATGTATGATGTTTTAGGCGTTCCACCCGAAGACGCGCGCGTCCAGGCCGCCCGCACGTCGATCGAGCGTCTTCTTGTCATCCACGAAGACGAAGCCTATTGCCAACCCTGCGTATCGCCGATTTGGGATAGTTCTCTTGTTGCGCATGCATTACTTGAAACAGGCGACGAAGACGCAAAAGCCGGAGCGCGCGCAGCCTGTGACTGGTTAGCGCCGTTACAAGTTCTCGACATTAAGGGGGATTGGGCGGCGCAACGTCCAGATGTGCGCCCTGGCGGCTGGGCGTTTCAATACGCTAATCCTTATTATCCCGACGTTGACGATACTGCTGTTGTCGCCACGGCGATGGATCGCTTAACAAGCGGCGAAATGACCAAACCCTATGCGGAACGGATTGAGCGCGCACGGGAATGGATTATCGGCTTACAAAGTAAAAATGGCGGCTGGGGCGCATTCGACGCAGATAATAATTATGACTATCTCAATCATATTCCTTTCGCCGACCATGGCGCGCTCCTCGATCCTCCCACAACAGACGTCTCTGCACGCTGTGTTTCCATGCTCGCGCAGCTTGGCGATACGATTGAATCAAGCGAAGCGCTTAAACGCGGCGTTGATTATATTTTGAACGAGCAAGAGAAAGATGGGAGCTGGTTTGGCCGTTGGGGCGCCAATTATATCTATGGCGCCTGGTCAGCCTTATGCGCGCTTAACGCTGCCGGTTTGCCGCATGCGCATGACGCTTATCGCCGCGCTGTGAATTGGTTTGTTGAAATTCAAAATAGCGATGGCGGCTGGGGAGAAGATCTTTCAAGTTACAAGCTTGAATATCGCGGCTATGAACAAGCGCCCTCGACAGCCTCACAAACAGCTTGGGCGCTTATGGGATTAATGGCTGCAGGAGAAGTCGACCATCCCGCCGTTGCCCGGGGCGTCGCCTATTTACAAAAACACCAAACGTCTTCTGGACTTTGGGATGAAGCGCGATACACGGCGACGGGTTTTCCACGCGTCTTTTATCTGCGCTATCATGGTTATGCGAAATTTTTCCCACTTTGGGCTCTTGCCCGATATCGCAATTTGCAACGCGCCAACAGTAAACGCGTTCAATATGGTCTCTAACCAACGGTAGGTTGCATGACGCGGCGACGCGATCGCGATCAAGATGCGCAACGAAAAGCACCGCTTTTATTTATAACAGGCATGCAGCGCGAAGCGGCCTGTTGTGAAAGCGATGGCGTCGTTATTATCTGCAGCGGAGCTAATGTCCAACATTTACGCCAACAGCTTGCGGACTTAGAAAATCAAAAATTTTCATTCGTGCTCAGCGTTGGATTAGCAGGCGGATTAGATCCCTCCTTACGCCCAGGCGATATCCTAATCGCCAATGCGATTGCCGAAAATGATACGCTCTCGCCAACAGATCGACGATTTGTACAAGCGCTTACCGAAGGGATAAGCGCTTGCGGAGATAGAGTCGTGAATGGCGCTATTTATGGCTCTGATAGCGTTGTTATGAGCGTTGAAGAAAAAGCGCGTTTATACGCCAAGACGCAAGCGATGGCGGTGGATATGGAATCTCACATCGCCGCAGATTTTGCGCGCCGCCGCCAACTACCTTTTGTTGTTCTTCGGGTGATCAGCGATCCCGCTCACCGGGCCCTACCGCCGCTTGCGCTAAAAGCGATCACGCCACAAGGCGATGTTGATCTGAAGGCGATCGCGCTTGGATTGCTCCAAGCGCCAGGTCAGATCATTGAGCTGGTGCGCGCAGGCATCGACTCGCAAGCAGCCTTTAAGCGCTTAAGCGGCTGTCGAACGCTGCTCAGCCCGCTGCTTCGCCTCATGCTCGCGGATCTCTGATAGACGCGCGACATTTTCATCATAGACATATTCCGCCGGACGTTGATTTTCGAGCGAAATATCTGGGGCCATGGGACCTTGCGTGCGCACGCCAAAGAGCGCAACGGCAGCGGCTTTCCAAGGACGACGCACAGCATCATTAACAGCGCTCGCTTCAAATCCGGAATGGACCATACAGTCTGCGCATTTCTCGTAATTACCGACGCCGTAAGCGTCCCAATCGGTTTCTTCCATTAACTGCTTAAAGGTCGGCACATATCCTTCGCCGAGCAAATAGCAGGGGCGTTGCCAGCCAAAGACTGTACGTAAGGGATTGCCCCAAGGCGTACAGAAATAGCTTTCATTGCCGGCAAGAAAATTCATGAACAGGCCAGATTGCTGGAAAGCCCAGGCCTTACCGCCGCGGCCGCGCGCAAGAATGGAGCGAAATAATTCTTTCGTGCGCTGACGATTGAGAAAATGCGTTTGATCTGGCGCGCGTTCATACGCATAGCCTGGCGAAACGGTCATGCCATCAACGCCTAATTTCGTTGTATCGTCGAGGAATTTAGCAACGCGCTCAGGATCAGCGTCAGCAAAGAAGGTGCTGTTTGTCGTTACCCGGAAGCCTTTGGACTTAGCGAGCTGAAGCGCTTCAACAGCGCGCTCATAAACGCCTTCTTGGCAAACTGCTTTATCGTGCATCTCCTTGTCGCCATCGAGATGGATCGACCAAGTGAAATAAGGACTGGGTTTATATTGATCAATTTTTTTCGTCAGCAGCAGCGCATTGGTGCAGACAATCGCGAATTTGCCGCGCGCGATAATGCCTTCAACAATTTCCGGCAGGTCCTTATGCAACAGCGGTTCTCCGCCGGCGATGACCACAACTGGAGCGCCGCATTCGTCGACAGAGGCAAGACTGTCTTCGACGGAAAGACGTTTGTTGAGAATGTGATCTGGATAATCAATCTTACCGCAACCGGCGCATTCCAAATTGCACCGAAATAAGGGCTCAAGCATGAGCACAAGCGGATAGCGCTTTACGCCCATAAGATGCTGCTTGATGATATAACTGCCTATCTTCGCTACGTAGCGGAATGGTATGGACACGGCTATTTCCTGTTGTGGTGCGCAAGCCTTCAAGGGGCTGCGAGACAAGAGGCGCCGGCGCGGAATCGGCCGCGAGCGTCGCGCCAGCCGCTCCCCTACCATGATTGCGCCGGCAAGGGAAATCCCAGCGCCCCGAGGGCCAGGCCCTTGGCCCATGGGCAGCCCAAGGGCCATGAGCAGTCCTTGGCCCATAATCAGTCCTTGGCTCATGATCAGTCCTTGGCTCATGGCCGGCTCTCACTGTTTCCATAGGCGGCTCTTGCCTAATTGACCGATTCGGTCTCTCATCTCGGGCGTGTTGACGACTCTATTTAGACAAAAGGCCTTCAGCCTTCTGATCAAAGCCCCTCAAGAGAGGCTCTTGGGCCGTTGCGGCGCGGAGCGAGGCGAATTCTTATGAGCGCATCTCCTCACCCCAAAGACGCTCCATCGCAGCCAGTCCCCAGCCTCGCCCCTCAACCAAGCGCGACTTTCTCTTCCCTATTAAAACGTCTCTGGGAGGGCGACATCGACCTGGGACGCGTCGGCTTAATGGTCGCCGCGCCGGTATTGCTGTGGGTGTTCTACACCACCTCCTCAGGCATGATTGATATTATG
>OMIO01000029.1 GCA_900299115.1 Methylocystaceae bacterium
ATAAAGGCGAGAATTCAATCGAATACATCAATAAAGTTGCAAAATCGCAATACCTCATTGATTTGAAGGGTTTTAACCCATTCCACAATTGACCAAAGGGCTGTCTGAGACCATATTAACTACACGCCCTCTCCTTGGGCGTTTCCTCCCTGACTGGAACCGCTGCATCCCAGCGGTTCTTTTTTTATCTGCCCGCGCAACTAGATGGGCTAGCCTATTAATATCTACATTTCAATTAGTTATGATATCATCCAGCATCTATTTGTTCCGTTCTTCTATGGCCATCGCCATTAATGGCTTTACCCCTTGTGGGCTGATGACAAGCCATCTGTGCAAATTTTCATCGCATCGCAGCATAAATTACTTGAATTTTTGTGTGCGGCGCATCAAATAAGAGCCGTCCGCTCATTTTGGGCGTCTACTCATGGGTCTACTGACAATGTTCAATAACTTTCAAAACTGGAACGGCTTTCAGGGCAATTACGACTCCTATCTGAAGAACATGGAGCCGGCTTCCAAGGCGCTTCAGGCAATTGCCAATGAGACCTGGAATTATGCGAAGAAGTCCTCAGAGACTGCTCGCTCCTATTTCGAGAAGCTCTCGAGCGTTAAAAACTTTGATGAAGCGATCAAGCTTCAGAATGAATTGGCCTCGGCCAGCTACCAGGAGTTCATGAAGGACAGCGCCAAATTTGGCGACCTCTATAAGGACTACCTGAAAGCGGTCTTCCCCCAGACAGCCGCCACGGAACCCCAGAAAAAGGCGTCCAAGACTGGCGTCTCGGAAGCTCTGTAATCGCGTCTGAGACAGCAAGAGCTCAATTGATAAAGGTCGCCCAGCGATGGGCGGCCTTTTTTTATCCTTCAATCCACGACGAGGATTCGGCTCAACTGGAATATCTCAATATTACAGTATGTTATACTCATGGCTTGCTTGAAGCGTCCCAGAATGTGAGCCCCCGCACATCAAAGTCCTAATCTACAAGCCAACCTCATGCGTTCCGTGAGGGGACGGACGCCCATGATTGCGATCGATCTCAAATCAGCCGTTGTTATGTTTCCTTGGGAAGATAGCGTCAGGACCATATGTTTTCGTCCAATGGATGATAGTGCGGTCATTGTGCTCACTTCACTCATCGAAGACAAAGGAGCGAGGGTATTTGCATTAGACGGTTTTTCAGTAGAGGAAATGGAATTTCTCTCTTCTTTCTGTAGCTTGGAACAATGCATCTCAAACATTGACTGATTGTTTTATACCGAAACAATTATTTCGACCTGAACCTAATTTAACTACCCCAACCATTTGATAAAAAAATTCCATGAGCTCATTGGATCAGCCATAAAGAGTTCATATTAATCGCTAAAAGAAAATAATTATGCGTGCGGGAATAATATTCATTGAATAATAACGAATAATACTATAATACGGAGACATTGGATTATGAGCCGTATAGTTTTCGTTTTTCAAATCACGAATTTTAGAAGCGGCGCCAAATCTCCAATAATCACCATTTTGTCCGCAAAGGGATACTATGAGAATTCAAAGCCGTGTATTTGCCAGAGAATATAAAAGCCGTTCCTCCAAACTAGCCAACAGCCTCTTCCAGGAAATGACCCCGCAGGACATGGCGCCTGAAATCGGGGCAAAGTCATTTGCCTCGCCTCATCGATCGAACACCTCGCATCGAGCTCATACAATTCGTCACGAAGCAGAGTCTGTATTTAGACCCAAGGCGACAGATCAACATCAGCACCAGAGCGTTGTCGTTGACGATAAGCAACCTGTGGTGACGGGACGTATTCTCCCCTGTCTGTCGCAATTGTCCGATACGTCACCCGCCCCTGTTAAGGGTAAGGCGCGTCACAAGGCAGCGGGATCCCTGAGTAAGTCTTCCTCAGAGAAGGCTAAACTTACCAGCAAAAGAACAACCAAAAGGCTTCAGACGAAGTCATCTGATTTATCACTCAAAATGCGGAGCTATATTATGAGCGAAGAATTCGCCAAGCTTTCTAATCTCGAAATTCTGTCCCTTATTGAACGCGCAAAGCAGGAAATCGTCGCACGCCAGAATGCGGGACGTGAACGGCTGAAAGAGGAAATTCAGGCAAAACTTGCCAATTCCGGTCTGGATATCAGCGACTTGTTTCCGGACGCCGCAGCCAAGGGCCGCCGCAAGTCCAACAAAAACGCGGACACATCTGACAGCGCGCCGGTTCCCGCCAAATACCGCGATCCGGTCTCTCAAGAGACCTGGTCTGGACGTGGAGGTCGCCCGCCGCACTGGGTCAAAAAGATCATGGAAGCCAGAAGCTGGACGTTGGAAGATTTCAAGAAATCTGGTGAGTATGACATCTAACTCAGATCCTTCAGCTTATATACTCCTGAAGTGATGTATGCATGAGCTGCAGAATGTAACGCTTTCGGGCCGGGGCTTATTTCCCCGGCCTTTTTTATTATATTTCATTTCTAATGTTTCATCATCAATTACCCCACTCAAATCCTCGTTCCCTCTCGAACCATTCTGGAGTGGATGGGGAAATTGCGACGAGCATAAATGTATGAGAATATAAACATTAGATTTGAATCTAATAAATTACAGATACCAGCACAGTAGCCATTCTTTGGATGATGGTCATGCCGCATCAAAACCGAAGATATATCCTCAAATCAGCAGCCTGCGCCTGCTGCCTCACTATCTCCAAACCTGCTTTTATGGCTACAGCGCTTGCCACTGAAGACACGTCACGCATCACGACGTTACCTACAGTGCTAGAGCTTGGAAGCAGCAATATGACGTCAATCGGAGATAGCGTTTGGGTGGCTCAAATCGCTCCAACCACATGGCTATATTCTGTCACACACCCAATAAATGAATTTGTATATCCCGCGAATGGTCTCGTTATCTTGGCCTCGGACGGGGCAATTATGATAGACACGGGCTGGACTTCTCAACACAGCGGCACCTTAGCTGATTAAATCGAAAAATCATTTAAGATCAGGATTAGCCTCGCAATTGCTACACATTTTCATGACGATCGAACGGGTGGAATTGATGCGCTTCGTCACCGAAATGTCCGATGCGTGTCTCATCCCCTAACATCGGCTTACGCGAAACAACGGGGATATAAAGTACCCGATCCTCTGCGCGATTTTGGAACCGAGCCTTTCAAAATTAATGATCAATGCGAGCTATTTTTTACTGGTCCAGGGCATACAGCAGACAATATCGTTGCCTGGCTACCTCATGAACGGATTTTATTCGGAGGCTGCTTTATTAAGTCTAGCACAAGCACAGACCTCGGCAATTTATCAGATGCCTCAGTCTCGGAGTGGGCATCGAGCCTGAAGAATCTAACATCGCATTATCCAAAC
>OMIO01000030.1 GCA_900299115.1 Methylocystaceae bacterium
CGCACAGGCAAACGCTACCTGTCGGTAGATTCGCATATTAAAATGATGGCGGCGGCGCAGCCTTTTATCACCGGCGCGATCTCGAAAACGATTAATATGCCTAATGATGCGAGCGTTGAGGATTGTGAGGAAGCCTATCTTCTGTCATGGCGCCTTGGTCTTAAGGCGAATGCGCTCTATCGCGACGGATCAAAACTCTCACAACCCTTATCATCGCAATTAATCGCCAATGATGACGATGAAGACGACAATAAGGTTGAGGAACTGGTTGCAGCCAATGCGCCAGCGCGTGCAGCGGCTCTTGCCGAGCGGATTGTTGAGCGCGTCATTCATCAAGTCGTCCGGGAACGAGAGAAGCTTCCGGATCGTCGAAAAGGCTATACGCAAAAGGCTGCTGTTGGCGGGCATAAGGTCTATCTTCGCACAGGCGAATATGGCGATGGCCGTCTTGGCGAGATCTTCATCGATATGCATAAAGAGGGCGCTGCTTTTAGAAGCTTGATGAATAATTTCGCAATCGCGATTTCTCTTGGGTTGCAGTATGGCGTCCCGCTTGAGGAATATGCTGGCGCCTTCACCTTCACGCGATTTGAACCAGCTGGTCCTGTTCAGGGCAATGACGCAATCAAAAATGCAACGTCAATTCTTGATTATGTCTTCCGAGAACTTGCTGTTTCCTATCTTGGTCGACATGACCTCGCTCACGTCTCGCCAGACGACATAGGCCACGATGTCTTGGGCAAGGGAGAAAATGAAGGCAAGGCGCCTGAGGCTTCTTCAGTTGTGTCAAAGGGTTTGTTGCGCTCAAAAACAGATAAGCTCATGGTTGTGCGCGGCGGCGCCACGGCCTTGCGCGCCGAGCCAGAGATTATTGGCGAAGTAGCGGCCGAGCCTCTCACGGCTTTAGGCTGGACTGAGCCAACACGCTCTGTCGATGGGGTCGCCGAGCGTCGCGCTGAAGCGCGGATGAAAGGATATGTTGGCGAAGCCTGTCCGGAATGCGCTAATTTTACCCTTGTGCGCAATGGCACCTGTCTTAAATGTGAAACTTGCGGATCAACGACAGGTTGCTCCTGACGAGATTAAAAAAACCCCGATAAAATTATCGGGGTTTTTTTTAAATGAGAATACCTTCTCGCTTAGTCCGGCATGAGGTTCCCGAGGCGCTTTAGTTAAGATATTTTTGCGCGCCTCTTAAGACGCATTGTCTTGACGCCTTTAAGTGTGCTCTTTTTTAAAGAATATAGAGCCGATATTTAAACGCCCTCTCACCGGCCCGCAGCGCCGACGCGTAATTAAAACAGTCCTAAACAGAAGCACGCAGAGGGATTTTCCTCAAAGCTCTGGGCCTATCTCGTATAAGTCCTCCCCCAAAGGCGCTTGGTTATGTTGACTTGACGGGGCGATGATCCGGGTCTTTATGTGGTTTTATTGCCGCTTGCGGCGGTCTAGGCTGGTTTTTTAGGAGAAATTGGGATGGCCTTTCTATTTACGCGACGCGTTGTTTTTTGTGCCGCGATGTCGCTCGTTTCCGCAGCGCTGATTTCAGCGCCTGCATCAGCTCACGGTCCTTCGCGCCAGAAAGTCATCGAGAAAATCGAGATTGCCGCGCCCGCGGATAAGGTTTGGGCGATTGTTGGCAATTTCCAAGATTTAAGCTGGGTGCCAGGCGTTGATAAAACTGAAGGCACGGGCGGAAATAGCCCAGAGGCGAAAAGAAAATTAATCTTAAAAAATGGCGTGATCGAAGAGTCTTTAACAAAATATGACGAAGCCGGCAAAACGATTAGCTATAAAATCGACAATGTTGATCCTAAAATTCTGCCAGTCAATAATTACGCTGCGACGATTTCGATTAAAGAAGAAGGCGGTAAAAGCATTGTTGAATGGAAAGGGGCTTTCTATCGCGGCTTCATGAATAATGATCCGCCGCCAGAGCTTTCGGATGAAGCAGCGATTAAAGCTGTCACAGATATTTATAAATCTGGATTAGCGGCCTTAAAAACAAAAGTTGAAGGCAAATAATCGTCAGCTCATTCTTATTGTCTTTCATAAAGATGCGCGCGACGTTTTTTAAAAAACTCGTTGTTGCAGTATTATTTCTGCTACCGCCATGCGCAGCCTATGCTGCGCATGGCGCTTCTCCATTAAAAGTCGTTGAAGAGATTAAAGTTGACGCGTCACTTGAAAAAGTATGGGGCGTTATCAGTGATTTTGCGCATCCAATTTCAAAGCTTCCTATTGATCGAACTGAAATTTCAGGCGCCGATGCGCCGGATCAATCTGAGCGTCGACTGATCTTAAAAAACGGCTTTGAGATTATTGAACTCCTAACAAAGCGCGATCGTGAACGCTTGATGATTGGCGTGCATCGCAAAACAGATAATATTGAACTCTTACCTGCGGTAAATTACACCAGTCTCATTACCCTGCGATCTCTTGATCAAGATCACACAATCATTGAATGGAAAGCGCGCTTCTATCGTGGCTATCCAAACAATAATCCGCCTCCTGAACTAAACGATGATGTCGCCGTTGCGGCGGTAAAAAAGCTCATTATTGGTGAGCTGGACGCTTTAAAAAATTATTTAGAAAAGCCAGTAGGCCAATGATGATCAGATTGGCTCTCTCTAGCGTTTTTTATTTATTCCTTGTGTTTTTTGCCCATAAGACCCTCGCTGATGAGGCTTTCATCACAGCCCAAAATGCTCAAAGCCTAGATATTATTGACCTTACTTCTATGACGAAGCGCTTGAGCGTGCCCATTGCAGGCAAACCGGCTGGCGTTGCGCTGAGTAAAGATGGTCGACGCGTTTTTGTGACAAGTCCTGAGGGTCATTTCGTTACGATTGTTGATCGCAAGGCAGGACGAATTGAAAAACAAATTCCCGTTAAGGGCGGTCCATTAGGCATTGCTGTGACGCGTGCGGGAGAGCGCCTTTATGTGACCGATTTTTATGGGGATATGCTCGTTGAGATAGACCTAATCACGCAAAAACAGCGTTACTTGCCGATTGGCGCGAAACCCGCAGGCCTTGCTTTAACGTTAGATGAAAAAACGGTTCTAGTCGCAGCAAGAGATGATAATCAGATTATTTTTGTTGATCTGAATGAATTTAGCCGATTGGATCAACTTGCTGTCGGGCGCCATCCCTATGGTGTGACAATTGATGCAGATGGACGGCGCGCCTATGTGGCTAATGTCGAGTCTGACAGCGTTAGCGTTATTGATCTGGCTTCTCGTAAGGCGATCGCTCAGCTTAAGGTTGAAAGTCATCCTTATGGGATTGCGCTTGCAAGCGGGCGTATTTTTATCTCCAATCAACATAGTGAGAGTTTGAGCGTTTTTGACGCGAAGGATTTAACCCATGTCGCAACAGTTGCTGTTGGCGATTATCCAGAGGGCGTCTGCGCAAGCTTAGATGGCGCAACTATTTATGTCGCAAATTGGTTTTCAAATGACCTTTGGGCGATTGATGCGGCGACGTTAAAAGTAAGGGCGAAAACGGCGACGTCGGACGGGCCGCGGGCCTTTGGGCAGTTTGTTGCGCCCGCGCCTTAGGCGGGCTTTCCCAGATATTTAAAAAAACATTTATAAAACAATAAGTTATAAAA
>OMIO01000031.1 GCA_900299115.1 Methylocystaceae bacterium
AACCGATGCGGATGACGTTTCATTCTGATCTAGGATTTAGAACTCTCATCTATCTGGCCTCTGCGACTCCAGACGGTGCAACGATTCCGCAAATTGCTGAAGCTTATGATGTTTCTGAAAATCACTTACGTAAGGTTGCACTGCACCTCACAAAACTCGGACTTGTGGATTCAACAAGAGGCAAGGGCGGCGGCTTGAAATTGGCCAAAGATCCTTCAAAAATTTCGATCGGTTGGGCAATGCGTAGATTGGAGCCAGATTTCGCAATTGCGGAATGCATGGGCGCAGAACCACAAAGATGCGTTATAACTGGCAACTGCGGACTACAGAGCATCTTTAAAGAGGCCCTGGCTGGTTGGTTCAGCGTACTCGACAAATATACGCTTGCAGATGCTATCAGCGGATCCAGGCGGCTTAAGCTTCTTTTGCAAATTCCAGCTTAACCTGCTGGAATACATTTCACATTTAGGCTTCAGTATCTTTTTATAACCAGATTTCAAAAATTATATTCTAAAACATTACTTATATCATATTGGACTAAGGCTGAATTAGGAGCCGTAGTCGCATCGGAGCAAAAAAATTCAAATTACTGATGTCTCTCCTCACATCAGCTGACAATATGCTGCCCATCCGTTCAAACCAAGAAGAAATGACCGAGATGTTCACACTTGTCTAAACCCCTTATTGACAAATACCGAACCTGTCCATCGCCAGCCAGTTCTTTGCAGTAAGCATTCCTCAAAATACTCTAGTGATGCGAGTTTTAGATACAGGAATAGGCAGCAGACTGCGCCGGTTTAGCCACTTACTGAAGAAATGGCCCGGGAGATCCATGAAGCGACGGGCCGGAACGTTTCGACTCGAGCGATAATCCGTATTGTAGTCTAGGGGCTGCAAATCTAGGCAAGCATCGGAGAGATATGCTGCCGTGAGGGGACTATACATTAATGCATAATGTGAATTGGTGGCACACCCATTGCAAGTCCACTTTTGAAGTTCTCAAATAACTTGCTCATTAAATTAGAAACTGGCAAAATCTTGCCCATAGTCGTATATATTTCGACATTATCAATATTTCACCTGACAGGTACAGCTCATGAAGTTCCAGCTGAATTCTCCTGAAGGTAAGGCTATCCTCGCCAAGGCTCGGAGAGGCGACTACGCTCATCCTGGGGAACTAGATGCGATACGGCTTACCGTCGCTGGCGTAGAAAAACTGAATATTGGACGCGTGCTCGATGTCGGTTGCGGCCGGGGCGGGACTGCGGCTTGGTTCCAGGCAAGTAATTGGGGGCAAATATTTGGCGTAGATATAGATAAGATTTCGATTGATTACGCTCGCGCTACCTACCCAGGAATTGAGTTTCTTGCACTTGATGTTGAGCGATTAGGCGAGTGGGATACCGAGCCATTTGATTTAGTTTATCTACTCAATTCGTTTTATGCATTTCCTGATCAGCGTTTAGCGCTACGAGCCATAAGAAGCGTCTGTCGCTCCGGCGCTACTCTATGTTTATTTGATTATGCAAGATGCCGCAGTGCTATCGTACCCGCGGCGCTCGGACCTGAGATAGGCAATCCGATTGTGCTTGAAGACGTACAAGATTGGTATAAGGAAGCCGGCTGGATTATCAAGAACTATGAGGACTGCACTGATAAATATGTCACTTGGTATACCGACTTGCTAGCAGCGTTTGAAAGGGAGCAAAAATGGATAGAAGAGACATATGGTGCAGATTGGTTCCGCTATTTTCGGAATTGGTATGCTTTATTGCGAGATACCTTGGCCGCCCGGGTTTTACGCGGTGTCATATTCAGAGCGATAGCGGCCTGAATTAACACAGTGATAGGGTGAATACGTCATTTGTAGACAATCTATTGTTGCCATAGATAATGACCTTTTGGGAAGTTCGGCATACTGTAGTAAAAAATTCGAATAAACTGAGCATCGAATATTTGAATGGTCAGCTATGAACAACTCAAACATACGATTATTGAACTCGTCGGGCAAAGTTAAAACGATTTGTCCTTATTGCGGCGTGGGATGCGGAGTGGTCGCATCATGCGAGGAGAAAGACTCCCTAACGCTTTCTGGAGACCCTCATCATCCCGCCAACTTTGGTCGCCTATGCACAAAAGGGATGACGCTTGGGGATACTATAGGTCTAGAGAGCAGATTGAAAGCGCCCATGCGCCGAAAAGAGCATGGATTATTCCATGAAGTTACCTGGGATCAAGCATTGGACGAAGTCTCCGCTGGTCTTAAACGAATTATACAAAAGCATGGTCCTAATTCAGTGGCTTTTTACCTGTCAGGTCAATTGCTGACTGAAGATTATTATGTCGCCAATAAGTTGATGAAAGGATTTATTGGATCATCTAACGTCGACACAAACTCTCGCCTATGCATGGCTAGCACTGTCGCTGGTCATAGACGTGCGTTTGGAACAGATACTGTTCCTGCGTGTTATGACGACATTGATGAAACAGATTTGATCGTGATTGTTGGCTCGAATACGGCATGGTGCCACCCGATCCTCTTCCAAAGAATGTTAAATAGAAGGTCGAAAGGAGCTAAAATCGTCGCCATTGATACGAGGCGCACAGTAACAGCAGATAGTGCGGATCTATTTTTAGAGATCTTGCCTGGAAGCGATCAGGAATTGTTTTGTGGGTTATTAGCTCATTTAAGTGATTCTGAAGTGGTAGATAAAAAATTTATTTCTGAAAAAACAAATGGTTATGAAGAGGCGCTAAAAACTGCAAAAGCTATTTGTCCAACAATAAGACTAGCTAGCGTCAAGACTGGGGTAGATGAAAATATCATACAGAGATTTTTTGAATTATTTGCTACGACAAAACGAGTAATTACAGTTTTTTCACAAGGAGTGAACCAGTCATCGCAAGGTGTGGATAAGGTCAATGCGATAATTAATTGTCATCTTGCGACAGGTCGAATTGGCAAGCCCGGGGCTTCCCCATTTTCATTTACGGGTCAGCCAAATGCTATGGGCGGTCGAGAGGTTGGTGGACTTGCCAACATGCTTGCAGCACACATGGGATTTGATCAAGAGAGCAAGGATCGCGTTAAGAGATTTTGGAACGCTCCCCACATTGCACAAAATGAGGGCCTAAAAGCGATTCAAATGTTCGAATCTATATCTAGTGGTGAAGTTAAAGCCTTATGGGTCTGCGGCACTAATCCCGCAGCATCACTGCCGGATGCCGACAGATATAGACGAGCATATTCTAATCTCGATCTTTTCATCGTTTCAGATGTTGTTATGTCAAATGACACCATAAAAAGTGGTGCGCATATATTACTGCCAGCCCATGCGTGGGGAGAAAAAAACGGCACGGTTACAAATTCGGAAAGGCGTATATCCCGGCAAAGAGCATTCCTGGCGCCTCCCGAGAATGCGAGATCAGACTGGGAGATTTTTGCGAGCGTAGCAAGAAGAATGGGATATTCAGGCTTCGATTACACGAATG
Organism: Methylocystaceae bacterium; assembly: GCA_900299115.1. GTDB lineage: Bacteria > Pseudomonadota > Alphaproteobacteria > Rhizobiales > Beijerinckiaceae > Methylocystis. Next base: position 3,493 of record OMIO01000031.1, read on the forward strand.
TCCAAGATATATTTCGAGAGCATGCTGAGCTTTCAGCTTTTGAAAACGATGGAGCTAGAGATTTTAATATTGGAGGCCTGTCGCAACTGACCGATGATGAATATAATAGCTTAGAACCTATACAGTGGCCCGTTTACCCAGAAACATCACATGGACAAACCCGCTTCTTTGAAGATGGTAAATTTTATACTTCAGATCAACGAGCTAACTTTGTTTCAATAAAAACACCTCATTTGGCTTCAACATTAACACCAGAATTTCCATTATATTTGAATACGGGACGTTTGCGCGATCAATGGCATACGATGACGCGAACAGGCCTTAGTGAAAAGCTTGCCAAAGACAATTCAGAGGCATTTGTCGAAATAAATCCTCAAGATGCAGAGGCGGCTGAATTAGTAGACGGCGGTTTTGCGATTATTCAAACCGTTCATGGACAATGCGTCATGCGTGTGAATGTCACTGAACGGCAAGCAAAACAGAGCATTTTTGTTCCTATTCATTGGACGGACGAGAATTCGTCAAATGACCGAGTGGGAGCATTAGTCGCTCCAAATATAGACCCAATTTCCGGTCAACCCGAATTAAAGGCTACGCCTGCGAGAGTATCACCCATTTTGTTCAAATGGGAAGCTTATCTCATTACTGATCAGCCATTGCGTTTCCCGGAAGATGTGTGGTGGACGCGCGTTGCGGTGAAAGGTGCTGTTGCATACCGTCTCGCCGGCGATATGGATATGCATGAATTTGCGGCGATACTTAATGATCAATTCGACAATTGCAATATCGAAGAAATTACAAACCATACCGGGACAACATATCGTGCAAAATGTTTAGACAACAATTGCTGCAGATTCCTTCTCTTGCCAGGCGCCTATACGGCAGAGCGCAATGTATATTTAGATGCATTCAGAACATTAGCTGTCAATGACGATGATATATTAGACTTTCTACACAATAACGAAAAATCAAAGGGTAAATTGGATAAAAATGACGCAGGAAAGATAAATTTTGTCGATAAACCTCAGCGATCGGGTCGATATATGACAGACATTTTCAAGTATCTGCGGAAAGTCGATATTTTACGCAGGGTTTCAGATCATACCCTTAAAGAATACATACATGGCGCTAAAGAACTTGTCCTCAAGCCAGGTGAAATTTTATTTGAAGAAGGAGAAACAGGGGATTCTATCTATGTAATCTTGAGCGGATTAATCCAAATATATGTAACTAACCCATCTGGTGAGGAGGTGGTACTCGGGGCCTTATCAGAAGGAGATTTGCTTGGCGAACATTATCTGACCGGTGATTACGACAGCAAGCGCGGGGCTTCAGCTAGAGCAAAACAAACCGTTAAGATCCTTCAAATAAATGGAAATGAGTTCATGAATCTGTTGATTCATGACCCCCTGCTTGCAAAAAGAATTAAGAACCGACGAGATAAAAGGGAAAACAAAAATCTTATAAAGCGTTCCGAAATCTACAGGGTGTTAAGTGAATTAGACGCAGTGGATCCGCAGAGCATCATTTATTTCGTTGCAGGGGAAGTAATTTTTCGTGAGGGGGATGAGCCAGATGCCGCTTGGTTGATAATAAATGGTACGGCGTCCGTATACCACGAAGGTGCTTCAGATAATCCGATTGCATCCTTGGGTCCAGGTCAATGCTTTGGCGAGAGAGCTTGCCTTGACAACACAAAAAGAAATGCGAGCGTCAAGGCATCAACATCCCTGGAAGCGATAAAAATATCCAAAGAGCATTTCATACGCTTACACTCAATATCAGATGAATTAAAAGCGATAGTATCTGGTCTAAACTTCTTATACCACCTAAACCAAAGAGGCGTCGCTCTTCAGTATTTTAGCAACAAGAACGGTCAGGTAAGTATAGAGCGCGTCTACCGTCTACATAATGGTCAGAGATTTTTATCGTCATGGACACCGGAACTGAATGTGTTCCGCCTGGATCGAATTGATCAAGATATAAAATCCGACCGATTAATTGAGGCGGAGTGGAGCGAGCCGACAGGAGATTTGTCTGGGCGTAAACGTCTAGCAAGGTTAATTGATGGAAAAATTCACCATCTGTCAGTAATCGGAGAATGGCCTGAGTTATCGAATCTCATAGAGGCAGCTATCGATGGATATCTCGTTGATGAGAGATCATTACGAGCCTTCAAGAAAAGCGGCAGATTAGATGTTCAAATCCCAGTGAAGGATGATGAGCAAGTTTGCTTTTGTCTTGGAATTACATCTAGCTCAATAAAATCACAGATCCAATCAGGTTGTGATACATTTGAAGCCCTGCGTGACAAAACAGGATGCGGCTCTGTTTGCGGTGGTTGCGAGCCACAAATACAGTCTATGCTTGGTCGCTCTGAGTGGATACCAATTACAGCGGAGTCAATCGACTTAGCGGATGGAGTGCGTAGTTTTACGCTGAAGCCTTCGCTTATATCTGACCTAGAATGGAAAACTGGACAGTTCGTTGTAATATCAGGCCGAATTGGAGAGCATTGGGTAAATCGTAGCTATACAATTGTCTCGGCGCCAGGCAAAGGAGCCCAATTAGAGGTCGCAATTAAGCGCGAGCCTAAGGGGCTTTTCTCCAGTTGGCTCTTCGACGGTGATTTATCTGAAAAAGAATTACGCATATCACCCCCTCGAGG
>OMIO01000032.1 GCA_900299115.1 Methylocystaceae bacterium
ATGATACCTTATAAGCGACAATCATTGGGACCTTACATAACGCTAATTCAAGCGTAGCAAGTCCCGATGTTACGAGAGCGACCCGGGACTTTGCAAAGTAAGCGGATTTCTCTCGTTGCGTTATCAATCGGGGCGATACAGACCACTTTTCAATCTCTTCAATCACCAGGCTCTTCATATTTGGGGCCACTGGCAAAACAACATCTAAATCTTGAATATCAGATTTAAGCAAATCAAGGACAGCGCCATAGAGAGGCGCCATACGCTTAATTTCAGCTACGCGAGATCCTGGCATAATGATGAAAACATTTTTTGTTTTTTCTAATAGTTGATTTTGTTGAACCAATTCTTGCTCTAATAAAGGATGGCCCACATAAACACATTTTGGGCCAGACAAGCGACGATAGGCCTCTGGCTCAAAAGGCAATAATGCAAGAACGCAATCTATATAGGCTTGCATTTTTTGAGCCCGACCGGAGCGCCAAGCCCAGACCGTTGGGCTCACATAATTAATAATTGGAATTGCTGGGTTAATTTTCCTTACGCGCCTTGCAACGCGATGAGTAAAATCAGGAGAGTCAATAATAATCAAGCATGCGGGCGCTGCTGAGACAACAGCCTCGATTGTTTGGGAAATACGATAAAGAATTTTTGGCAATTTTTTAATCACAGGCACAAGACCCATGACGGAAATATCCTGCATCGGAAAGAGCGACACAAGTCCAGCTTGCCGCATATGATCTCCGCCAACGCCAGAAAAATTTGTATATCCGCGCGCTTTAAGACTTTCCATTAGGCTCGCGCCTAATACGTCGCCAGAAGCTTCGCCAGCAATCAAAAAAATTACTTGATTATTCAAGCCACGGATCTCTGGCGTCGTGGAGCGCAAAGGGGCCTTACCTTACTTTCATCAAGAAAATCGAGGAGCTTCTTTGCGTCAGCATCGTCCCCAAACAAGCTTCGCGCTTCCACTAGGCGCTCACGAAAGACCAAATTAGATTGATCATTAAATAAATGGCGGTAGAGAGCTTTTAATGTTGCGATACGCCTAGGATCAAAGCCATGACGCGTAAGACCTATGAGATTGAGGCCATAAATATGCGCGCGATTGCCGCCTGCTCGCATAAAAGGCGCAACATCGCCCTCAACGCCAGCTAAACCGCCGATGAAAGCGTATGCGCCAATGCGAACATATTGATGGATCGCCGTCCCACCGCCGACGACTACGTAATCTTCTAAATTTACATGACCGCCCAGTAAGACGTTATTAGCAAGGAGTACCTTGTCGCCAAGACAACAATCATGCGCAACATGCGCGCCTGCTAGCAAAACGCAGCCTCGCCCAATACGCGTGCCAAGACCAACGCCGGAATTTATTGTGACATTTTCTCGAACAAGACAATTATCGCCAAGGGTAAGTTCGCCATCTTGCAAGCCAGCTTTTTGATCTTGAGAAGCGCCCCCCACACAAGCGAATGGGAAAATTTGCGTTGAAGCGCCTATCGATGTGCGACCCGAGACAACGACATGCGCATGGAGAATGCTCTTAGCGCCAATCTCTACATAAGGTCCTATGTGACAAAATGGACCGATAGTGACGCTCTCATGTATTTTCGCGCCTTTCTCAATGATTGCTGAAGGATGAATCATTGTCATCTCACATATGACAAGGACTAAACGCCCATCATCGCGCTGATTTCTGCCTCACAAACAAGCGTTCCCTCAACCAGCGCCCGACCGTGATACCAGCCAATGTTTCTTTTTTGCGCTGTTTTTGTCATATGAAACTCAACTCGGTCGCCGGGCAGCACGGGTTTACGAAATTTAGCCTTATCAATCGTCATGAAATAAACGAGTTTCGGACGCTCGGTTACGCCTTGCGCGCGTATTGCAAGAACGCCCGCTGTTTGAGCCATCGCCTCTATCAGCAACACGCCAGGCATGACAGGACGCTCAGGAAAATGTCCTTGAAATTGCGGCTCATTAAATGTGACATTTTTTATGCCGATAACTGATTGATCGCCATTGATATTAATGACCCGATCAATGAGTAAAAATGGGTAGCGATGCGGCAAATAGCGCATAATTTCGATAATATCCGCGCTCTCAAGCGTTTGTGACGATGGCTCGCTCACCTGTGTCTTCTCCCGGGTGCATAATAATTTGGACTAATTAGTTTTTGATTTTGCCTTACTGGCTTGCGTTAATTTATCGAGCAGCGCTTCGATACGCAGGAATTTTCTTAACGGGCGCGCTGGAGCCCCGCCAACGCGCGCGCCAGCAGGAATATTTCTCATCACGCCAGATTTTGCCGCGATTTGCGCCCGATCGCCAATAGTCAGGTGACCGCCGATCGCCGCCTGACCGCCAATCATAACAAAATCGCCAATTTCACTCGATCCTGCAACGCCTGTTTGCGCGACGATCGCGCAACTGCGGCCGATAATCACATTATGTCCTATTTGAACGAGATTATCGATTTTTGTTCCCTCGCCAATGATTGTATCTCGAAGCGTCCCTCGATCGATTGTTGTGTTTGATCCGATTTCAACCTCATCTTGAATAATAACGCGTCCAAGTTGCGGCGTTTTTTCGAATTTGGATCCACTTAGCGCATATCCATAACCATACTGTCCCAAGCATACGCCAGGATGGATGATGACGCTGTCACCGATTAATGCGCTCATCACCGTAACATGAGCGCCAATATTACAGTGACGCCCGATACATACATCCGCGCCTATAACCGTATGGGCGCCAATAACGCTTCCAGCGCCAATTTGCGCGCGCGGCCCAATAACGGCGCCGGCATCGACCGTGACGCCAGGCTCAAGACGCGCCTGCGCATGAATGATCGCGCTTGGCGAGACCCCTGAATTATCAAACAGCGCGCCTGGCGTTCTCGCGTCTGGATAAAGCGCAGCTAAAACATGCGTCATGGCTAAATAAGGATCTTTAACAATCAAGCCAATCATATGTTTTGGCAGAGAACCGCAATATCGCCGGCTAAGAATGCAAGCGCTTGCGCGAGATGACGTTAATTTTTCCTGGTAGAGCGGCGCGCCAAGAAACGTCAGCTCGCCTGGGCGCGCCATCTCTAAAGACGATACGCCAATAATGATCTCTTGCTTTGCTTCAGCTGTAGATAGATCGCCGGCTGACAGCTCAGCTTTCGCGATCTCTGCAATTTCACCTATGGTGAAGGCGCGGGCAATTTTGCGGTTAAAGTCGAGGCTCACGGCAACCTCCAAGTCATCAACGCAAATTATTGCTCAAAATGTCTATCGCGCACGACGTTTAAAAAAAGCCGGACTAAACGCGCTGCGCCCGGCTTTTAGCTCTGATTAGAAATTAGTGCCGCCTGAGAACCTAAAGTATTGCGTCACGTCAACTTTAGACTTCAGATAAGGGATCGCATAGTCAAATCGCAATGGACCCATTGGCGAATTCCATAAGATAGACGCACCCGCCGCTGCACGCACGATCATATTCTGACTTTGCGGCAACACACAGGTGCCCTGTCCATAGCCGGCCTGCTGGCTGTAAGGCGCAATACAGGTCACGCCAGGAATCGTCGCCCAATTATTATTGGTGTAATTGGTGCGTCCTTTATAATCCCAAAGACTGCCGACGTCGTTAAAGACCGCGCCTCTTAAGCCCAGATCCTTTGGCAATCCCCATATCGGGAATTGAACTTCCGCTTGCGCGCCCCAATAATTGGTGCCGCCCAGAGAGTTGCCGTAATTGGTATTGCTGTTCCAAGCCAGCCAATTGTTATCTCTCGGACCAATACCGCCGGGCGAGAAGCCGCGAACCAAGGAAGGTCCAAGGTTAAAGTTATCCTGAATGCGCGGCTGATAACCCCCAAATGGCGTCAAATTACCTGCCTGTCCATGAGCAATCGCGACAACATCGTCGAGATAGGGAATTTCATGGAAATAGCGAATATCGCCAGTCGTGCGCACATAACGCGAGAAACCGCCAAGACCCGCAAAATCCTGCGAGAGCGTGTTGTGGAAGCCATTATGCGGATTTCTGAAATTATCAACCGTGTCATAAGTCAATGAATAACCCGCAAGCGACGTCATAATTGAGCCAACAGACTCTTTAATCGCCAATGGCGCTTCGCCATTTGAATTACAGTTTACTGCAATAGAAGGATAATTTGGCAATGGATATAGTGGCGAAAAGCCTGGCGTTACATTGGGCAACGGCACAGTACAATCGTTATATGGCTTGCTATCTGAGTTAGGGATCGCAATCGTCGTGTTGTAAAGCGAATAATGGGGCGAAAACGTTAGTTGATCCGTAATTGGTATGCCAAGACGCAGCGTACCGCCTTCTGAGGTCGATGAGTAAATCGAATATTGATAAGCGCGTTGATGGCGCGCGAAGAGATCGAAGCCAGCGGCCATACGTTGATCAAGGAAGTAAGGCTCGGTGAAGCTGAAATTAACGCCGCTTGCAACCTGACCGCCCTGAACCGAAAGCCGCACTGCTTGGCCACGGCCTAAGAAGTTGCTTTCTGAAACAGAAACTTCACCAATAAAGCCTTGGTTTGTTGAATAACCGCCAGAGACGCCGAAGTTGCCGGTTGGCTGATCTTCAACCTCGACAAGCAAGATCACGCGATCGGGCGAGGACCCTGGCTCATTGCTGACCTTGACCTTCTTGAAATAACCCAAACCATTCAAACGCCGCTCAGCGCGATCAACGAGAACGCGATTATATGCGTCACCCTCGCCTAAATCGAACTCTCGGCGAATAACATAATCGCGCGTTCGCGTATTACCCTTAATGACAATGCGTTCGATATATACGCGCGGTCCCTCATCCAGAAGGAAGCGGATTGCGACAGTTTGCGCTGCTTGATTACGCTCGCCTCTTGGACGCGCTTGCGTAAAGGCATAGCCTTTCTTTGCAACGGCTCGCGTTAGCGACTCGACCGTTTTTTCTACCGCGTCGCCATTGTAAATATCGCCTGCGGAAATTCTCAACTCATCTTTGAGGGAATTACTGTCAATGTCGCGCACATGCGATTCAATATCCACGCTCGAGACGCGATATTGCGGGCCTTCTTCAATGACGATCGTGACAATATAACCACCCTGCTGGGCGTCAAATTGCGCATCCGAACTGGTGACGCGGAAATCCGCATAACCATTTTTCA
>OMIO01000033.1 GCA_900299115.1 Methylocystaceae bacterium
GCATCATGTTCAGCGAGATTGGCGAGGGCGCCATGCGCTTTGACATGCGACAGGCGATGGCCGGCGAATGTCGCCAGCGCTTGTGCCGCACCGATCTGATAGGCGACTGCGCGCGCGATCTCCGCCGCCGACATCGGCAGAATGCGGCGGCCAAAACCCGCGAGATCGGGGAAGGCGACATGGGCGCCGACCGCGACGCCCGCTTCACGCGCCTGCATCAAAACACGGGTCATAATGTCCGGGTCGCCGGCATGGAATCCGCAGGCGACATTGGCGCTGGTGACAACGCCAAGCAGCGCCGCATCGTCGCCCATGCGCCACGGGCCGAAGCCTTCTCCAAGGTCGGCGTTCAGATCAATCGAGGCGGGATATGCGGTCATGAGAGAGGCTTGGGCGAGAAGAGACGCCTAATTTACGGCGCCGCGCCGCAAAAGCCTATGGGGGCCGTCAGCGCAACTCGTCGCTGCGCCGGTGTTCAGTTTGCAAGCCGGCGCACGAGCCATGTCGCCGCGCCGACAATGCGCGCATGTGGTAACGGCTGCGCCTGCATGACATCATTCGCTGCGAACAATGTCAGATCATCCCGGAAAAATACGCGTCTAATACAAAGATCTACGCCATAGGGCGTGGGTTGTTCAACGGCGACAATATCGCCATCTGATAATGTCGTATGCTTAGCCAATGGACTAAAACGCACAATATCGCCGCTGCGCGCTATATCGGTGAGCGTATCGGCGTCGACAGTTAGATCGAATTGATCCTCGCTCATCGCATTAGAACAGGTAGCGACGAGGGGCGTCGGGTCATGATGAGAATGGCGCGCGGAAGCTTCATTGATCGTCGGAGCTTCATGCGTAGCGCTTACGCCATGCTCGCCAACCAGAAGCCAGGTCTGACTCACTTTAAAGGCGTGGGCATAGATGACGGCGTCTGTGGGTCGGAAGCTATTTTGTCCGTTTTCATGCGCGCGGTAGGTCGAGGCTTTCCAGCCAAAACGCGCGATCGCCGCCTTGGCGGTGGCGAAGCCGGCCTGCAACCGGGCGCGCCGCAACCGATCATGCATGCTTGTGAGTTGGTCTGATGGATTCTCAGAATGTGCTGGCGAAAGAGGCAAGGACGTCACGAAAAGCCACGGTTTGTTTACAAAAAGTCAATTTCTATAATGTAAAACGGTCTCATGAATTCTGTAAATACGTCAGAGCCAATAATACTTATTTGACTGAAATCAATTATTAGATCTGCGGCGCAGCAAACGAGACGGCATAACTGCGTCAGACATTCGTCTATTAAACGGATCACGTCTCGGTCCTGTCGCATGGCAATTCAACCAGGACGTTCGTGTGCAAAGCAACTTATCTTGCGCGTGCAGGCGCTGTTGATTTTCCTACTGCTGAACGAGATTGTGATGTGCAATATATTTGTGTTGTAATTTTACAACATGCCTGCCGCTTATTTGGCGTAATCTCTTTTTGCAATTCCGGATGATGCTTTGATTTTTGTATATTGATCATGGCGAGATCGGAATTTCATTTTGACAAACAAGAACACCAATTCTTTTTGGCGGCGAATTATAAAAAGAAACGCGTTTCTTCTCGCCGCGATGATTGTTGTGTTTGTCGGCAAACCGGTGAATGCTGAAGATTTAATCGGCTCACTGGCGACTCAATCCTCGCTGACCGATACAAAAGATGGTCCCAAGGCGCAGCTCAGAACGTTTGGTGTGCAACCGGATGTGTGGATCACACAGATATGTCAGGGCATTATGTCGGGCACGCCGCCCAAAAACACATATTGCGGCGGCAAGATTGATGCATTTTTGAGAGTGGATGCGGAAAAACTGGGCCTGTGGAAAGGCTTTCATGTCTTCACTCAATTCGAACAATATACCGGCAACACCGTTAATAACATTACCGGCACGTTGCTGCCTGTCAGCGCCATTCAGGCGTTCGTGCAGCCAAAATATTATCACAACACGCTGACGCTGTTTATCAAGCAGGAATTGAACGAACATCTTTCTGTCAGCGCGGGCAAGGTGAACATCATGACGCTCGCCGCCAAGACCCCGATTTTAGGCGGCGGCGGCTGGGAGACGTTTATGAACAGAGCGTTTGCTATTCCAAAGACAGGTATCGGCATCACGGCGCCGGGAACCCTGGCCGATCGCGTCATCGTTGCGCCGACCTATACGCTTGGCGCGATGGTGGATTTGAAGACCAAAGTCGGAAATTTTACGTTCTCGGTCGCAGATCCCAGAAATGCCGAAGACCCGAGAGTGCTGCAGAATCCTTTTGCGCGCGGCGTTGCTTTTGGCGGCGGTTATACGCTGCCATTAAAGCTTGCAGGCTTGCAGGGCTATCACAACGTCAGGGTCGCCTACAGTGACGCGCGCGGTTTTGATCTGGATGATTTCAGCGGCCTGAGAGCGCGCATATTGCATGGCCAGACGATCACGAAGAAGGGCTATTGGTTTGCCGGATATGCGCTCCAGCAATATCTGGTGCAAAGCGAAGATGATCCTTCAGTCGGCTGGGGGCTTTTCACGAATGTCTCGATATCCGACGGCAATCCGAACCCGGTGAAATGGAGTCTTCTCGCGGGCGTTGCGGGCAATAATCTCATCGAGGGTCGGGAGCACGATAAGTGGGGCGTGGGGTACTATCATTATGGATTGAGCCAACTGCTCATCGACGGGCTTGAGGCGGGCCATATCTATCGAAGAAGCGAGGGCGGCGTTGAGTGCTTTTATAATTTCGCCATAACCCCATGGGTTCAGCTTTCCGCGGATCTTCAGGTGATCGATCCATGGAAGGTCGAGAAAACGCGTGAGACAATCGGCGCGATAAGGCTTTTTACAAAGTTATGACAGGACGCCATTTGCGCCTCGCATTCGCCGTTACGGGGATAGGACGGACAGAAATCGGGAACCCCTCGCATCAGTCATGCTGATACATAAACTTGCCGCGATATGAATGATGGCCATCGCCATTGGCGGCACCCAAGGGCGCATGCGCAATTATCGATGGGCGGGAGATTTTATTTTGCTGAATTCGGGTAATTTCTGGATTGGCGCAAGAAAAAATATATTATAAAATATCGTATTTTTTTGGTAATATTCGTAGATTGACAGCCTGAGTAGGCCTCTCGATAGAGACTAGGAGCGTCGCTATCGGCGAACCGGTTCAGGTGATTGGAATGAATACAACCGTCCTTCAGGCAGGAACTGCCATGCTATCATCGAAATTTAAGTCGCTATTGCGTCAATGAGAAGCGCGCGCAAATTCTTTGCTATTTGGTTGGGCAGTCTGAGCATTATATTTTTGCAATTCACCCAGACGGCTTGCTCACAGCCCGTCGGAGAAGTCCTCACATCGGCCGATAATAATTCAGAAAAGAATACAAAGACAGATTCTTCTCCAAAGATAGAGTTTTACAATTGGTTATATGGATCATCGCGCCGTAATTGGTTTGAATGGCATACGATCACTGCTGCAGTAGATTCATCACTGGATGAAAGCGGCATTCGCCTTCGCGGAACAGGCGCCATCGGGGGCTACGTCAATGACATAAAAGGCAACGAAACAGAAAACATACTCGCAAGCGTCAATGGTATTAATGACAATTTTCTGCCTTCAATGGGAACTGTAGGCAAATTTTATGGAATGAATGGATTCGCGGGGCTTCAAATAGGTTACACCTATGCTTCCGAGAACTGGAAATTAGGCGCTCAAATCGGCGCCTCTGTAGTTAGAGCTTGGTCGATTGCCACTAATATGACGACCCCAATAATCAAATATTCTACAGATCCTTCACTCTTCAATGGCACTCGGTATGGAATATTGGCGAGTTTGGAGGGTGAGTATCATCCCACAAATGATTTAGTAATTTCGGTTTGGGGACTATATACGCCTGCTTATAAGTGGGGCTATTTCGAGATCAAGCCTGGCGTAGCTCTACCTTTTAAAGAAATGCTGCCCAAATCTGTTGCTGAAAATGCATATATAGGTCCTCACATTGCATTAAGTATATCCGATGGTGTGCAGCAGCCAATGCTCGGAGCGCATCTTAGCGGCATAATGTTAGGACAGGTATATTTGAATGTTAATGCCGGCTATGTGCACGAACAGTTCACGGGCGGCGGAATGTATTCAATACTTGAAACAAGCGTACAGTTTTGAATGTCTTGCGAAATATGTAGTTGTAGTTAGCACAATGAACTTTGTTTATAAGATTCTATTTCAAGCATTCTATTGAACGAGGTCCGATATCCAGAGAGATAGCCGCTGTGAACTTCACCTCTCTTGCGCACGTTCTCGTACAAAGGCGAGGAATAGGCCGCCTTCTAATTTTATATTGATTTCATCATGTCTGCATGTGGTGATTAAACGCCATGAGTTAGCATCTCAGCTGAACAAGACGAGGTGACCACAAGAACTTCTACTGTAACGTTGATTTGGCCTATCCGCACATTGCTTAATTGAAATTTCTCTATAGGGCGGCTCTCGGTCAATGATGTTGTGTGTATAGGGTGAGGCGTCAGTCTCGCTCGTAGTCAAAATCCCTACGATATGAACTATGGTCACCACGATCGGATTCCGCTGGCGAATGACGCCACAACACCCCGTTTCATCCCCCAACATTCAAGCACACGGCTCTTGAAACCCCGGGGACGCCCAAGGGCGCAGGTGTTATTGTCGATGGTGGGGATGGTTTGCCTAAGCGATTGTATTCGCGTCGCTTAATGGTGCCCAGGGGCGGGATCGAACCACCGACACTGCGATTTTCAGTCGCATGCTCTACCAACTGAGCTACCTGGGCCCGCCAAGGCGGTGACGGGCTTATAGAAAGTGGC
>OMIO01000034.1 GCA_900299115.1 Methylocystaceae bacterium
GCACGATCAGATAAAAAATATTCAGCGTAGCAAGGCCGATCCACATGCCACGCAGGTCAACTACGGACTCTGTGCCAGCAGCTGCGCCTACAGCAGTTGTTGAGCTCATTAAATTTTCTCCAACTTTGCAAAGCAAGGAAAACTATTTTTCCTGCAACGACGATACCTAAACAGAATTTAATATACCGTCCGATAATCGCCATATTGTGCGCTGGATCCGCCAAACAAGCCCTCAATCGCCTGAACCTTTTGTGCAACGCAATAAAAAAGCCCGGCATTGCCGGGCTTTATTAATCTTAGGTATTAAGGCCTTAGCGCATCAGGCCGGATTGGGCGCCATCCCGCTAAGATCTGCTTCAGGTTTGCTTCCAGAACTTGGAACGGACGACCCGCCAGAGGAAGAATTTCCAATAGAATTCGCATCTTCGCGGACCGGACGTTTGCCGGCCAGAAGGCCTACGATTTCATCTCCTGAGAGCGTCTCAAACTCAAGAAGGCCGTTTGCCAAGGTTTCCAGATCTGCACGCTTTTCTGTAAGGATACGCGTCGCTGTATCATAGGCTTCCTGAACCAATCGCCTCACTTCTGCATCTATCAGTTGCTGCGTTGCTTCGGACAGGGACTGGGTGCGCCCTAGTGAATAGCCTAAGAACTGCTCTTGCTGGGGCTCGGAATAAGCCACAGTGCCAAGTTTGTCGGAAAAACCAAGTTGCGTAATCATTGCGCGAGCAACACGCGTGCATTGCTGGATGTCGGATGCAGCGCCAGAAGTGACCTTATTCGCGCCGAAAATAAGCTCTTCGGCCACGCGCCCGCCCATCGCCATCGCGAGCATTGCGATGAGCTGCTCATAGCTTTGAGAGATTTGATCCCGCTCAGGCAAGGTCTGCACCATGCCTAATGCGCCGCCGCGCGGAATGATCGTCGCCTTGTGAATTGGCGTTGACCCCGTCATGTTCAAAGAAACAAGCGCGTGTCCCCCTTCATGATAGGCTGTGAGTCGCTTTTCTTCTTCCGTCATCATCAATGTGCGACGTTCAGCGCCCATCAAAATTTTATCTCGCGCATCATCAAATTCTTGTCGTGTGACAATTCTCTTTGATCGTCGAGCCGCAAGCAATGCCGCCTCATTGACGAGATTCATCAAGTCTGCGCCAGAAAACCCTGGCGTTCCGCGCGCGACGACTTTTAGATCGACGTCAGGACCAAGCGGGACCTTGCGCGCATGAACCTTCAAGATCTTCTCTCGACCAATGAAATCGGGATTTGGCACCTGAATCTGACGATCAAAACGACCTGGACGCAGCAAGGCTGGATCGAGCACATCTGCACGGTTCGTGGCGGCAATCAGGATAATGCCCTCATTGGCCTCAAACCCGTCCATTTCAACCAAGAGTTGGTTCAACGTTTGCTCACGCTCATCATTGCCGCCACCTAGACCTGCGCCGCGATGGCGTCCAACCGCATCAATTTCGTCAACAAAGATAATGCAAGGCGCATTTTTCTTTGCCTGCTCAAACATATCTCTGATGCGCGAGGCGCCAACGCCGACGAACATTTCGACAAAGTCAGATCCTGATATGGAGAAGAATGGGACACCTGCTTCGCCCGCGATTTCGCGCGCCATAAGCGTTTTACCTGTGCCAGGAGGACCAACGAGCAAAACACCACGGGGAATCCGCCCTCCAAGACGCTGAAATTTTTGTGGTTCACGCAAAAACTCAACGATTTCTTGTAGATCTTCTTTCGCCTCATCCACGCCAGCGACATCTTCAAAGGTTTTTCGACCTTCGGTCTCGGTCATGAGTTTAGCTTTAGATTTGCCAAAGCCCATTGGCCCACCGCGACCACCCATCCCATTCATCTGGCGCGCCATGTAGATCCAAACGCCGATGAACAACAAAAGAGGCAAAGCATTTACCAGTAAGCTCGTCCAAAAACCGCCAGGACCATCATGTTCTGGTCTCGCAGTAATCTGGATATTTGCAGACTGAAGCTTCTGTATTAGTGAAGGATCAGCGGGGGCATAAGTCTGGAAAGAGCGATTATCTTTAAAATGTCCGGATATTTCATTTCCAGAAATCATCACATCGTGAACGCGCCCACCATCAATTTGCACAAGCAGTTCGCTATAAGTGATCTCTCTTCCACTTGTGCGAGTTTGCTGATGTTGGGCCATGTAGAAGAGCCCGCCCGCAATGACGATGAATAAGACCCATGGCGCATAGGCTTTCCAGTTAAATTTTTTCATCGAAACGCCCCTGTAAAAAATTAATCCTAGTAATAGCTAGGGCGTAAAAACAATAAGTGAAATTAAACTTTGTTCATAATAACGAACCCCGGTCGCTTAAACGGCCGCCTGGAGTTCATTCCAGCTAAAAGACAGCATTTCAGGGCCTTAGAAGGGGAAAGCCTGGAGAAAAGGAAGCGGGGCCGCGACATGAACGGTTGACCCCGTTGTTAGACTTGCGCGCCAGCACAAAGACTCTCGCCGCCTAAGCGCGCATCGCCTTTGAGGAAGAACGCGCAGACCATGAATATAAACGGCGCTAAATTCGCTTTGCCGCAAAGCCCCTCAATCTGGCGCTCGACCCCAGACCGTCCCCACTCCTCGCGCCTGAAGCGACCTTATAGAGAGCGGGCGTTGTCTGTTGTCTATTTTAGACCTAGCCAGGATAAAATCCCATTTTTGCGCGCATGTTTTTGAAAAAGCGCGCGCGCAGTTTGGCGCTGCTTCAAAATTTCATCATCCGTAACATTGAAATTAGCGACACTGCTTTCGATGCCCCGGAGCAATTGATCAAATTCAACGTTATTCAATCGCAACGCGTCTAAACCCATTTTGTCGCGCCGAGTCTGAAAAAATAGGACTATCGATAAAAGAAGCACAGCTAAAGGAATGGAAAAGAGCGACAGCTCATTATTCAGAAATGTCTTGTTAGACTTCGCTATTGAGCCTGTTGTGTCCGTATAGGATATTGGCTTACTCGCCAACTTATCTTGAGTGAGCAATTTTGATAACGATTGAACCACGACCTGCGTTTCGGGATGCGCGCCGTATTTATTAGACTCCTGTAGTTTTACAATCGCTGTCTGAATAAACTCTGTCGCTTTTTCAGTCTTTGATGCACCTAACGCAGCCCGAGGCGGCTCTGATCCTTGGGCCTCGTCTGGTTTTGCTTTTGGCGCAATCAACGCGGTATTCTTGACCTCTTGCTGTACAGGCGCAGGCGCATTACTCATCCCGACTTCAATCTTGGGCTCACGCGCTTCTATGAGAGCCTTTTCAGCACCCGCAGTTGACGCGCCTTGCTCGCTCGCAACGGAATTTGCGAGTTTTTGTTTTGCAATTGAAATATCATTAAATACAATTGGCCCTGAGAGCGCCGCGTCCGTGTGAAGCGAAATCTGCTTGCGGGACTCTTGCTCCATTTGGCTAGAAACAACAACAACGAGAGCCATGGCGCTCCCCAACGCCACTATGGCGCCAACCCCAAAAGACTTAGGCCAGGATTTTCTTTGACTGCGTTTTTTTTCTTCATTTTTTTTGACAATATTTTTAATATTGTCCGCAATGCCTCGCGCTTGATCTGAGTTAAGGGTCTTAGACTTAGGCTCCCGGTCTAAAGACCTCGCCTTCTTTTCCCACGCCAAAGATTGATCCGAGGCTATATTCTCAGCATGAATAATTTGTCCCTGATATTGGCTCCAAACCCAAGCCATGGGGACAGAAATATCCTGGGTTTGCGCGATTGGCTCAACAGAGTTAGCTGGAATTGGCGTATTGGCCATAGTCGTATCCTTCTTCTCGTTCACCCGTTCAATTTCTAATTAGCAGGCCATTTACTCTAATGAGCGCCACCAGGCTTTTAAGCGTGGCGTCCATCAACGCACTACGCGGGCGCGCGAATCACTTAGTCGCTCTAAACAAATATCAGTCTAATAAATTATTTAATTCAAGCTTAATCCGATTTTGCCTATGGAATGAGCTTAATTGTGCGCGCGCAATTAAAAATATCCTTCGGCGTCAGCGATAGATTATGGATCAATATTTTTATTTTAAATTTTTCTAGATCCGAAATGGCAAAGCCAATTTTTGATTTTGAATGACCGACTCTAGCAATTGCGCTTCTCTATTTACATAGTCCTTGACTGCTGAACTCAAAGCTAAATCTTGAAACATATGCGCTGAATATATTTTCACTGGTTGATACCCTCGCGCGATCTTATGCTCACCCTGCGCCCCAGCTTCGACTCTTCCATAGCCATTATTAATTGCAAATTCGATCGCTTGATAATAACAAATTTCATAGTGGAGAAATGGGATCTCTTCTTTGCAACCCCAATAACGACCATATACAGCTTTATCTCCCAGAAAATTTATCGCTCCTGCGACGTAATCATTACTTCTTCTCGCCATTACCAGCAGCAACCGATCCGCCATTTCAGAAAAAATAATCCTAAAAAAATCTTTGGTAAGATAAGGCCTTCCCTGCTTTTTCATATTTGTTGCTATGTAGAAATTATACATTGCTTCTAAATGAATTTCCTGAATATCCTTGCCTGTAAGGCGCTCGATTTCAATCCCTTGACGACAAGCTTCGCGACGCTCTCGCTTTATCAACTTTCTTTTACGAGCTGTTAATTGCGCGAGGAACTCGTCAAAATTACTGAAATTTTCGTTTTTAAAGTGAAATTGCTCGCCAAAGCGCATGATAAAATCGTGATTTTGTAACCAAATTGCTTCGAGCGGACTACAAAAAGTTATATGGATCGAGGAGGCGTTAGAGGACTCATTTAAAATCTTAAGATTTTCTATTAGAAAATTTATGACCTCAGAATCCGACTGAGATAAGACTAACAAGCGACGTCCCGTAACTGGCGTAAACGGAATAGCGACTTGTAATTTTGGATAATATGCGCCCCCATAAGCGACATAAGCCTGAGCCCACATAAAATCGAATACATACTCGCCATAACTGTGCGATTTCAAATAGGCTGGGGCGCAAGCGAGTAATTTTCCTGATTCATCCTCAATCGTTAGGTAACGCGGCGCCCATCCTGACGCATGTCCAACTGAGCCAGAAAGCTCAAGCGCCATGAGATAATTATGCGTCAGAAAGGGATTGAAACTTTCCTCATCCGTTGAGGCGCAAGATGGTTCGGGGTTAGCGCAAGCGTTCCATGAGCGAGAGGATATATCTCGTATCGACTCCACCACTCTTGGAATGAGGCGCCGTTTGGACATTAGGTCACAAGACATATTGCATTTAAATACACTCACCCATATCACGCCTGCGAACATGCGCAGGCGACGACCAGAGAGCGAAAATTAAGTTTATCGCCTAATCTGCACCATTTTACTTAATGATCAGAGACCCGTTTAAATCAATCATCGCCATCATTGCGCCGCGCATCGTTTCACATCTCAGTCGTGAGACCAATTACTTTGGCAAAGCGAAGACGCTGAGCACGCCGCCGAGCTGGGTGTAATTAGCCAGCGAGGCGTAGTTTCCAACGGCTCCCAAGCCCTCATTGCTCTTTGACAGACCCGCCGCCAAACCAATGCCAGCCCAACCGCCAACGCCTGACAGAACCGCAACATATTGCTTGCCGC
>OMIO01000035.1 GCA_900299115.1 Methylocystaceae bacterium
AGCCAATCTTTGGTTTTGATAAATAACCACGCATGATAGAAGGCGACACCAACTAATAAAAAAATAAAGGGGGTAGAATAATTAATAAATTCTGCTGGAAAATTCATAAAATAAATCAACCCTACTTCATGCCGGATAATTGATCATGGCGCAGCTTTAAAAATTCTTTACGCATTATGGTCTTGATCAGCTACCCCTGCGCCTTCAAAGGTCGCCATCCCTTGATGGCACGCAAGCGCCGATTTAATCAAGCCGATGGATAACGCCGCGCCTGATCCTTCGCCAAGCCGCATATTTAACTGTAACAAGGGATTTTTACCTAGTATTTTTAATACGTGCCCATGGGCGCCTTCGGCTGACTGATGTCCTGCAATGCAATGATCAATATTATGCGGATTTAAAGCATGTAAAAGCGCTGCCGCCGCGCATACAACATACCCATCAAGCACAACCGGAATCCGCTTCACACGCGCCACGCAAATCGCCCCCATCAGAGCGGCAATCTCGCGGCCCCCCACTCTGCGCATAATTTCTAAAGGATCCTTCAAATGATCTTTATGTAAGCGTAAGGCGGCTTCAATCGCCGCTAATTTGCGTTTCAATCCCGCATCATCAACACCTGTGCCGCGACCAACCCAGTGAGAAATTTCTCCACCATACAAAGCAGCATAAATCGTCGCAGCGCTAGTTGTATTGCCAATCCCCATTTCGCCAAGCGCCAATAAATCCACGCCCCCATCAATCGCTTCAAAGCCATAGGCTAAAGTCGCCGCAGCTTCCCGCTCTTCCATAGCGGGCTCAAGCGTGAAATCGCGCGTGGGTTTTTCAAGCGCTAATTCAAAAACTTTCAAGCCGACGCCCAGCGTTTTACAAATTTGATTAATTGCCGCGCCGCCTGAGGTGAAATTACCAACCATTTGCTGGGTTACAATGGCTGGAAAGGCGGAAACGCCTTGATTAACAACGCCATGATTGCCAGCAAAAATCGCCACCATGGGCCGGTCTATTTGCGGCGCAGCGCGATCTTGCCAAGCCGCAAGCCATTCAACAATCTCTTCCAATCGGCCAAGCGCGCCAGCAGGTTTTGTGAGCAAGCGATCACGCGCTTTAACCTCTTCCACAGCCGCCTGAGCGGCGGTGGGGAAAGTTTCAAGCATCTGTCTGATGTCGTCAAAAGGCTTTATGAGAGTGCTCATGTCATCACGATCATATCGAGCGCAATTTATTAACGCGCCTCATTTTATCTGCTCCTAGTTTTTAACTATTGGTATTTTCCAGTCGCAGATTTTCATAAGCTTTTAACGCGCGTTGTCGAGCAAAGACATGATCTACAATTGGGAAGGGATATGTTTTGCCCAATTTAACATCCCCAGCATGCAATGCCTCTTGCGGCGCCTCCCAGGGCCGATGGATGAACCGTTTTGGCAGTTTCGATAATTCTGGGACATATTTGCGGACGTAAGCGCCTTCTGGATCAAATTTTTCACCCTGAATAACCGGATTAAACACCCGGAAATAAGGGGCCGCGTCGGCGCCGCATCCAGATACCCACTGCCAGCCGCCGCTATTATTGGCAAGATCCGCGTCGACCAATGTATCCCAAAACCACTGCGCGCCTTCCTGCCAGGGAATGAGTAAATGCTTCACTAAAAAACTCGCCGCGACCATACGGGCGCGATTATGCATATATCCTGTCGCCCAGAGCTCGCGCATTGCAGCATCAATGATGGGATAGCCCGTTAGCCCTTTTTGCCAGGCCTCGAGCCCTGCAGAATCCTCGCGCCAGGCAAAACGACTAAATTTTCGATCTAATGGTTGAGACGGCATCTGCGGGTTGGCGACAAGCAGGTGATAACAAAATTCCCGCCAGCCAATTTCACGTAAAAAAGCCTCCGAAGCGTTTGGGGTCTTTTTTTGTGTTAAAGACCAAATTTGACGCGGTGAGATTTCACCAAAATGTAAATGTGGCGAGAGGCGTGAAACACCCTCTTTAGCCATAAAATCACGATCTATTTTATAAGACATGATTTTTTTAGATAAGAATAATTTAAGTTTATTAAGCGCCGCGGCCTCGCCCACATCCCAAGACGCAGAGAATGCTTTCGCCCAATTAGGTCGTGATGGCGTTAGAGACCATTGGGATAAGGCATCGCTCTCAACGCCAATGAAGGGATTTAATTTTTTCGGCGCAGCGAGTGGAGATGTAGGCATCGCAGCCGCCAAGCATGCCCGCCAAAATGGCGTAAATACTTTGAAAACATCCCCCTGTTTATTTCTTAAATGACTGGGTTCGAAGAGAAGAGAGGCATTAAAACTTTGCGCTTCAATATTTTGATGTTTGAGTTGGATTTTGATTTGGCTATCGCGCTCCATCGCCCAAGGCTCATAGAGACGGTTCCAAAAAATCTTGTTTGCACCGATGTTAGTTGCAAGCTCTTCAATCAAAAACTCCGCCCTGCCCTGACGCAGGACAAGCTGGACGCCCAGCTGCTGGAGGGTTTCTGATAAGGATTGAAGCGAGTGATGTAGCCACCAGCGACTTGCCGCCCCCCTACGCCATTGATCCGCAGCTGCGTCATCGAGCACATAGAGCGCAACAATTGGCGCGCCTGTCGCCGCAGCAGCTGATAAAGCAGGATTATCTGCAACGCGTAAATCATTTCGAAACCAGACAATTACTGGAGAAGATGACACGTGCGGCTAGCTCCGCTTAGCGTGGTGAACGCCGTAGAAAAAATAAATTGCAAAACCAAACACTGTCCAAACCAAAAGCCTGACCCAGGTTTCCCATGGCAAGGCGACCATAAGCGCAAAGCAAAATAAAATACCTAAAGCTGGAATCCATGGAAGGCCTGGGGCGCGAAACGGACGATGCATATTTGGAAATTTTCGACGCAAATAAACAACAGCCACGCATACAACTGAAAAAGCTGCGAGCGTGCCAATGCTCACCATTTCGTCTAAAATATCTATCGGCAGTAAGCCGGCAGCTAAGGCGACACACACGCCAATCAAGATCTGGCTTGTCGCCGGCGTATGATAGTCATCATGGAGTTTAGCAAAAACCTTCGGCAACAACCCATCATGAGCCATAGAATAAAACACACGGGTTTGACCAAAGAGCAAAACAAGAATGGCCGTCGTTAAACCTGCAAGCGCCCCTATTTTAACAACCCATGACACCCAAGGCTTTCCAGTATGATCCATAACCAGCGCAATCGGATCTGGAACGCCCAATTCTTTATAATTCACCACGCCAGTCGCAACGGCTGCAACAGCGACATAAAGAACAGTGCAAATGAGCAAAGAACCAAGGATGCCGATTGGCACATCCCTTTGCGGCGTATGGGCTTCCTGCGCAGCCGTTGAAACGGCGTCAAATCCAATATAGGCGAAAAAAACGACAGAGGCGCCACGCGCTACGCCAGACCAACCAAAAACGCCAAATTCACCAGAATTTTCAGGTATTAATGGCGACCAATTCTCCTGATTGATGTAGTTCGCTCCAAAGAAAATCACCAATAAAACTACGGTCGTTTTGATCGCGACAATTATATTATTAAAGCGAGAAGATTCAGTTGTGCCCCGAACCAGGATCGCGGTCAGCACAAGGATGATTCCGGCGGCCGGAAGATTAAAAAAGCCATTTGTGTTTGCGCCGTGCGACGACAGATAGGAAAAATAACCCGATGTTAATTGTGGCGGCAGAGCAAAGCCAAAACCTTGAAGGACGCGATTAAAATAACCTGCCCATCCGACAGCTACAGTGGCGGCTCCCGCGGCATATTCTAAAACAAGGTTCCAACCAATAAACCAGGCAAAAATCTCGCCAAGCGCAACATAAGTATAAGTATAGGTGCTGCCGGATACAGGGATGAGAGAGGCTAATTCCGCATAACAGAGCGCAACAAATGTGCAGGCCAGTCCGGAAAGCAAAAAAGAGATCATAATTCCAGGTCCTGCATATTTTGCCGCTGCAGTGCCCGTCAGGACGAAAATACCAGCCCCAATAATCGCGCCAATGCCGAGCGAGAGCAGCGAGGCCCATCCTAAAGCCTTTTTCAGCCCTCCAGCCTGTGTTGCGCCCTCTAAATGGAGAGACTCAAGCGTCTTTCTCATAAAGTAATTTTTATTGGAAAATTTTGAAAACATTGACACACTCAGTTTTAAATCGAGGTAACTACGATAAATACAGTCGACCTGCAGGTCTTTTCACTACATAGAAAAAAGCCTCCAAGGTAAAGCCTTTACATTAAATATTCCAAGATTACTTCAGCAGCCCGATCGCTTGGTTTAGCGCCAGAAAGAGAAAGCGCCTCGCGAACGCGCTTGAATGCCATAATCTGCTGGTGACGCATTTTATCATCTTCTAAAAGCTTTTTAACTGCTTGAGCGAGATTTTGTGCAGTTGCCTGATCTTGAATAAATTCTGGAATAAAGTTCTCCTCAACAATGAGATTAGGCAATACAATTGAATTTACTTTAATTAAAAA
>OMIO01000036.1 GCA_900299115.1 Methylocystaceae bacterium
ACATATGTTTTTGCTAAAAATCTTTAATATTCTTATAAAAAGACTTTTAGAGCCAATTTTTTAAGCAGGGATATTTTCAAATTCACGGAGGGATAAATTTTTAAGTTCTGGCTCTCGACCCTTAGACGTTGCACGCGCATATTTGATATTATCAAGAAATTGTTGAGCGCAATATTTCCAGCTAAAGGTAAGCGCGTGATTTCTTGAGCGTTCTCGGGGTATTTCAAGCGCTCTAGACGCAGCATGAGCAAGGTTCTCGCTCAATATCCCAGCGCCACTTGATCCAATAACATCAACTGGACCCGTCACGGGATAGGCCGCAATTGGGAGGCCTGATGATAGTGCCTCGAGCAGCACCATACCAAAAGTATCTGTTCGACTCGGAAAAACAAATACGTCAGCAGAGGCATAAATTGAGGCTAGCTCTTCACCCGTCTTCACTCCTAAAAAATATGCATCTGGGAATTTGTGTTCTAATTGTTCTCTACTAGGCCCCTCTCCCACAACAAGTTTAGAACCTGGTAAATCTAGCGTCAGGAAAGCTTCAATATTTTTCTCTATAGCGAGACGACCTACATAGAGAAAAATGGGTCGTGGAAAATCAAGTGATTTCTTTGCTTTTGGCGTAAATAAATCATGATCGACGCCGCGCGACCAACGAAGCAAATTTTGAAAACCGCGCGTATTTAAGTCTTGGGCAAGACTAGCGGTTGAGACCATAGTTCCTGCGCTTGCATTATGAAATTTACGGAGTAAAGCGTAAGAAATCTTTAATGGGACACCATATCGAGCGTTAAGATACTCAGGAAAAAGTGTATGAAAACTTGTCGTGAAACAACGTCCTGTTCGCAAGCACTCATTGCGCATAATTAGACCAATTGGTCCTTCAGTAGCGATATGGATGTGGTCATAGTTTTTTTCTAAACTGCGCCGGATTGCCTTAGGTGTTACACAGGCTAAATGGATTTCTCTATAACCGGGCATTGGTATAGAAAAAAAATCCAGTGGGGTAAGGAAATCAACGTTTACGCCTAATTGTTGAATATGCTTGGCTAAAGACTCAAGAGATCGCACTACCCCATTAATCTGAGGGCGCCACGCGTCGGTTGCTATCAGAATGCGCATTAGGCGGCTCTCGGAGATGATCGAGGTAGAGCTCTTATATTTTGTTTTAAGTATTGACCCATTTTTTCTTGGGCCGTCATCTGCCAGTAAATAATTTCAAAATGACCATCTTCATGTTCAACAACGGCAGAGCAGCTTTCTACAAAATCTCCAGTGTTAATATACAGAGCGCCGTCAATCTGTTTTATTGTTGCGTGATGTATGTGGCCACAGATCACGCCATCCGCATTTTTACGTTTTGCTTCTAGGGCTAATGTTTTTTCAAAGTCTCCTATAAAATTAACAGCATTTTTGACCTTCATTTTTGCCCAAGCGGACAGAGACCAGTAACTCATACCTGATAATCGCCTTGCGGTATTTATCCATGTATTAGTCGAGATTGCGACGCGATAAGCCCAGTCACCCAGATATGCTAACCAGCGTGCATTACAGACAACGATATCAAATTGATCCCCATGCATTACAATAATTTTTTTATCATCGGCCGTTCTGTGGAGAGCTTCTGAAACCACCTCTATTCCACCAAAGGTCAGGCCGGTGTAGTTGCGGGCAAACTCATCGTGATTGCCGGGGATATAAATTACTCTTACTCCTTTTCGGACTTTACGTAAAAATTTCTGCACAACATCATTATGCGCTTGAGGCCAATACCAGCCTTTCTTCAAACGCCAGCCATCTACTATATCGCCGACCAGATATATGGTTTCAGCCTCATGATATTTAAGAAAATCAAGTAGAAGTTCCGCTTGTGCGGCGCGAGTGCCAAGATGTAGGTCTGATAGGAAAAGGGTTCGATATTTTTTTACGGGAAAATTGATTTCGTCGTCTGTCACGTGTGTTCCGTTTTGAATAGGTTTTTTAAACTAAGACACCATAGTCCCTTCATGTCACAATCAAATGACACGGGCCTTCCTCACGGATTTGGGCTGATTGTCACGTTCGATATTTCGAACAAAAACGGCTATATTGAAGTTTAAATCTCTCAATAGGAGTGAACGCGGCCATGGGTGTGGAAGGGCGCGATAAGCAAAAAATCCTCGAGGCTGGAGCTTTAGCGCTTTCTGGCCAGCTGGGCGCAACGGTCCAAAGGCTTCGTAAAGCTTATAATTTGTCCCTATCAGAGCTCTCTCTGCAGTCAGGCGTTGCGAAATCAATTATTAGTCAAATAGAGCGTAATGAGACGAATCCTACACTCGCGACAATTTGGCGGCTAGCTCAGGCCTTAGACGTCTCAATCGAGCGCGTATTGCAAACAGCTGAAGATGAGCCTTTTCTTGAGAAAACAAGTAAGGCAGATACGCCAATTCTTGTATCAGACGATGGTAAATGTAGACTAGCAATTATTGGTTGGATTAAGACAGTGGAATGGTTGCAGTGTTATGAATTATCTGCCGATCCAGGCGGTATATTGGAATCTGAAGCTCATCAGCGAGGATCGGTTGAATGTCTTTCTGTTCGAGTTGGGGTGCTTGAGGTTTCTGTTGCTGGCGCGAAAGAAATAGTCCGCGCCGGAGAAACGCTGAGATATAGATGCGATCGACCCCATATCATTCATAATGCTGGGTCAATCGACGCTCAGGCTACGATGATATGTATATTGAAAGCCGCAGTGATGGAGTGAGCCTAACTTAGCTTTGTAATTCGCCCATATGTTTTTGTGAATATAATTGTACGCCCATCTGCTTTATTAACTCGAGCTGCGTTTCAAGAAAGTCAATATGGCCTTCCTCACTCTTGATAATACTTTCAAAAAGCTGTTCAGAAACTCTGTCATTTACTGAGAAACAATGCGCTGCAGCTTCTATATAATTATTCCGCGCATCGATTTCTGTTTGTAAATCTGCGCGAATTATCTCCTCGACGGATTGGCCTATGCGGAGCGGATCTAAAACTTGCATATTTGGGAAGCCTTCGAGGAAAAGAATGCGTTGTGCAAATTGATCTGCATGGTGCATTTCTTCGATAGACTCAGCGCGCCAAGTTTTTGCTAGATCTTTTAATCCCCAATTTTCGAAGATACGATAATGCAACCAGTATTGATTAACGGCTGTTAGTTCGCTCCGCAGTCCGCGGTTCAAATATTCAATGACTTTTGTATCGCCGCGCATGGGGATCATCCTCTCTAAGCTACGACATCAACCTAACTTAATGAGCTTAGAGGTTATGCCGCGAGTGTATCTCCGCGACAACTATCACAATCTCCGCTGTTGGAACACTCATCAATCAACCCGCCAGATTGTTGGGCGACGATCGCCGCTATGTTTCTAGTGC
This sequence comes from Methylocystaceae bacterium, assembly GCA_900299115.1. Lineage (GTDB taxonomy): Bacteria > Pseudomonadota > Alphaproteobacteria > Rhizobiales > Beijerinckiaceae > Methylocystis. Next base: position 3,397 of record OMIO01000036.1, read on the forward strand.
AGCGACCGCATTTAGCTTCACATCCCATGTGGCGAAAAATAGCGCCCACAGAGGGTCGGTTGGCCTGCGCCGATAGAGTTTCGCGCACATCACGATCCGATAAAACATTGCAGGAGCAGACAATCATGGGACGCCTAGTTTGGAAATATTACAAACTACCTTACTAATCAGTGGCTTAGCCTATTTAGGCGCTTTTGTGTAGAGTTGCAATAGCAAGGTTGGCGCTCAGGACGGCAATCTGGCTTAGAAAGCAGTGTAGACATTGAGTGGCGGCCAATTTCAGGAAGATCAAATAATCGATGGCCGATAAAAAAA
>OMIO01000037.1 GCA_900299115.1 Methylocystaceae bacterium
CAGATATATTAATTTCTGCGCCGCCAAACATCGCGTCTATATGATTTTGCAACCCGGATTCCTGTGCTAACTGCAAGAGGAGCGTCAGCGTCTCATCCGTTATAAGATTTTTTGAATAGTCGAGATAAATTCCCGGCACTTCCGCCACCAGCCTCTCGCCGCGCACCGGATCTTTCGCAAATTCCTGTCGAAGACTGAGATTTTTTATCTTCTGATAATGCTTTTCAAGAATCGTCCAGGCCGGTCTCTTGCGCAGGGGAAGCGGACTCATTGATGTCACCATAAGTTCAGCAGGGTATTCATGTTTTAATGAAATTTCGTCACACCCGCCAACCTTTTTGTGTTGCAGATGTTTTGGGATCCACGCAAACCATCAGCTCATTCCATAATGAGAGAAATGACGCCATATCCAATTCTCGAAATCGCCTCCAACAGTATAATATTTAATCCTGCCTTTGCCCATTCTTTCAAGTCAGACTCACCTGCGCCTGCCTTGATTTTAGTTAATTAGCGAACATGAACAAGCCCCAACGATGAGAGCGATAGCCAGCTTGACAAGACTTCTGAATAGCGCTCTCCATTAGCCACGCAGAGTTTGGCGGCAAATCACGATCTGCAAGGGATTATTATGTCCGAGAGAATAAGCCCTCTGGCAGGAGCCCTGCCCCCGCAATCAATGCTGGTCAACATCCCTCGGCTGCTCACCGCCTATTATATGCATAGGCCCGATATATCCGTCGCCACGCAACGAGTCGCTTTTGGCACATCCGGCCACCGTGGATCGGCCTTCGACAACGCCTTTAACGAGGCGCATATTCTGGCGATTACACAGGCGATTTGTCTTTATCGCAAGCGCTGCGGAATCACCGGACCGCTGTTTATCGGCATCGATTCCCACGCGCTATCAGAAGCCGCGCTTGCGAGCGCGCTTGAGGTGCTCGTCGCCAATCAAGTCGATGTCATGGTCGACGCGCAGAATAGTTATACGCCGACCCCGGCGATTTCACATGCGATCCTGACCTATAATAAAAACCGTTCCAATGGACATGCGGATGGCATTGTGATTACCCCATCGCACAATCCGCCGGAGGACGGCGGGTTTAAATATAATCCGCCCAATGGCGGCCCTGCAGATGTCGATATCACCTCATGGATCGAGGAGACGGCGAATAATTTTCTGGCTAATAATCTCAATGGCGTCCTTCGCACGCCCTATGAGCGTGCACTAAAATCTCCCCACATTCATCAACACGATTATATTGCCCATTATATAGACGACCTCGTCAATGTTATTGACATCACCGCCATTAAATCATCTGGCGTAAAAATCGGCATTGATCCACTCGGCGGCGCAAGCATTCATTTCTGGCAAGCCATTGTCGACAAATATGACCTTGCGGCGACAATCGTCAATGACAGGATTGACCCTGCATTTAGCTTCATGTCCGTCGATTGGGATGGCAAAATCCGTATGGATTGCTCCTCCCGCTACGCTATGGAACGCTTAATCGCCTTAAAGGATAAGTTTGACGTATCTTTCGCCAATGATACGGACGCCGATCGACATGGCATTGTGACGCGCACAAGCGGCCTGATGAATCCTAATCATTATTTATCTGTGGCGATTTATTATCTGTTTAATCATCGGCCGAACTGGAGCCGTCAATGCGCTGTTGGTAAAACAATTGTCAGCAGCAGCTTTATTGACCGCGTTTCAGCCAAGATAGAGCGCAAGCTGATTGAGGTTCCTGTCGGCTTCAAATGGTTTGTTAATGGCCTTGTGGAGGGATCGCTCGGCTTTGCGGGCGAAGAAAGCGCCGGCGCATCATTTCTGCGCATGGACGGCTCTGTATGGACGACAGATAAAGATGGTCTCATCCCCGGCCTGCTGGCCGCCGAGATCACGGCTAAAACCGGAAAAGATCCCGGCGCATTATACAAAGAGCTTGCCGATGAGCTTGGCGAACCTTTCTACGAAAGGATCGACGCCCCGGCGACTTCGGCTCAAAAGAACCGGCTCAAGAAAATCTCTCCCGAACAAATCGACATACGCACCCTGGCCGGAGACGCCATCCGCGCGAAAATCACCACGGCGCCCGGAAATGGCGCGTCATTTGGTGGCATTAAAGTCATTACAGATTCATGCTGGTTCGCAGCGCGCCCCTCCGGAACGGAGGATATTATGAAGCTCTATACTGAAAGCTTTGTCAGCAAGGATCATCTTCAGCAAGTTCAGCAAGAAGCACAGGCCTGCCTGACGCGCGCTCTTGAAAGCGATCAAAGCTGATCGAATTTACGCGTTCTTTTATTCAAAATCGCTCATAAATAAAGAATTATTATTTATGAGACACGAAGCTGTGACGGAAGAAATACATTTACATTTTAACTTTTAAGGCCATGCCGGATTGCCAATTCTTCCGAATCTGCGGACCATTTAAATCCTGATAGAGTGGAACGCCGGATTCAATCTCTATTGATAATTCTTGATGACCGATGATGCCGCCATCAATTCCTAATCCCCCATATATTTCGGTCATAAAGCCACCATAGTAATTCGGATTGGTGGGCACGGACGCGCCGGATATCTGGGGATCATGCCCCCGTATGGCCCCTTGAAGCGTGTTGCTGAGACGAACCGTTGATGAAAGATTTGAGCCAATATTATAACCAAGCCAACTATTGAATTCGTGCAAATCTCCAAAACGCCAGCCCTGAGGATTATTCGCCAAGGGGATTCTGCCGCGATACGAAAGGCCCCATGACCAGTCGGCATGATGCGCGACATAAACAATTCCAGGCAGATAATCGAAGGTTCTCGACCCCGGCTGCAAAGAGTAGAAGGCCCTCTCATTTGAATAGGAGCCATCTGCCTGCAATAAATGTATATTTTGCGTATCTTGACTCAGCGGATAGGCAAAACCTGAGCTGATCTGCACCCGATGATTTCCATCATCATAGATTTTATACGCCGCAGATGTCGTAAGATCTGCGAAACCTTTTGTTCCCGTATAACTGGCGCCAAGCGGAACGCCGCTTGTTTCCCCAAAAAACGTCAATGCGCTCAATTGTTTCTGGATAATTGACGCCGTGATGATCGCTGTTAATCGATCCGTCACGCCATAGTTGATAATTGCATTTTGCGCAGATACCTGAACGTCTTGCGGCACCACACGCATTAATTGGGTCGGATTGCTATATGTCGGCGTCGTCAACACAACATATTGAGAGCTTACGCCCTTGCTGCCGATAAGCTGACCAGCGTAATTTGCAAATATCGGCATTATTTTTACAGCTAATTTGTTCGCACCCGGCGCATCTGCGCCAAATATTCCCATCGGAACGGCGCTGCGGGACTCGGCCGTTTTTTTGGTTTGCGAAAAATCTTCGGTTGAGTTGGAAACAGAATCTTCTGCAAAAGCGCCGGCAGCAGGAACAACCAGCATCAAACATGCTGCGCAAAAGAAATTTTGCGTTTGTTTTGACAAAGAAGCGTCCTGCAAAAGAACTATTGTTTTATGTGATATTCATAAATTCAGAACATGAGCTTCAGCCGGCAGCCCTGTTGTTGCACCCATAAATGGCCAATAGCCCCTATCCGCGAAATTACTCGCGGTAGGGACCAGAGGCTTTTGTCAGGTCGTCAAATTTCGG
>OMIO01000038.1 GCA_900299115.1 Methylocystaceae bacterium
CATTAATTGTCATAATAAATAAAATGGCTCTTCACTATATGAAACTCAATCTTGCCTAAATCACATAGTTTAAATCGTGATGAACTATCGTGGAAGTTGCGAGCATGATCTCCAGCACGGCATTATCTGAAGCAGTAATTCTCTGCTACAAAAAACATCAAGATTTCGCCTCTATCGGCCCACGCTGCATAACATACGTATCAACGATAGAAAGACTCGCGGGATCCTTTTACGTTGATATGGAAGCTGACAAAATTTTTTTAAGCCTGGTTAGAGCTGAGTTGGACAGCGATCTGGATGAGGCCTTTGTGCGCGACCGCACAACCTGGGCAACCGCTTAATTTAATTAACTTATTGTGATCTATAAGGAAACGGCCCGGGTTCCTTTGTCGATAATTATAATAATCAATTTCTTACTTGCATTTACTATTATAAGGCATAGCTTCTGCTCAGGGCCTATTCAAGTTTGAACATTGAAGCCCCATAAAGACCGCTTGAAATCTAAATAACCGCGGCTGGGCCTCTAAGGAGGCTAAAATGAAAAAACATACGACCCATTTTGATGAGTTTACGCCATTTGTCGCTTTTCTAGTGACATTCGTTAGCTTTGTGCTTCTTTGGGCAGTGGATGATTGGGTGAAGTGAAGTTTCTACTTCCCTCACCAGCAGTCGTATCGGCGTATCTTAATTAGTATTCAGCGACAAAGTCAGTCGATGTTTCGGCGATATTTTTTTACTTTTCATCAATAAAAGTAAATCTAGCTGAATATCGGTTTTGTGCGAGAAGCGCTCTTAAGTCTTAAGGATAATCCGCAAAGGATCATCAATAATATCCTTTGTGAAATTTCCAACTCACATAACCGATAATGAGCACTCGATAGGCGTTCACTTCGCCACCATAGACGCAATTAGCGTGGGAGTTTATTTGCAATCTCTATAGCTGTGGTGAAGCTGAAGGCCGCTTTCTACTTTTGAGAATATGCAGTCTGTAGCACGTAACGGGATAAGTAATATTGGCGACCCCGGCAGGATTCGAACCTGCGACCTACGGCTTAGAAGGCAGTTGCTCTATCCAGCTGAGCTACGGGGTCGAAAATAAGATTGAAAATAATCCTTGGACTAGATGTTAGACTCAGTGTGTCCAAAGGCCGACGCGGCTGGTTTTAAAATTATCGGAATAAGTTGTTTTTCGACGCGCCGCTAAATTCTCTCTTGGCTCCTCAACACGATAGGGCAGACTGTTGCGCTCTGCATAAGCAATTGCTTCTTCTTTAGTATCAAAACGCAACCGGATCTGTTGTTTCATATCCGTTGAACTGGTCCAGCCCATAAGCGTGTCTATGGCGCGCGGCGTTTCTGGATCATAATCAAGCTTCCAGGGCTTCACCGCTCCAGGACCTGACTGTGTCGCGCTGGGAGCTGGGCGGTAAATACGAGCAGACATAGGGCCTCTGAGGACGATTGTTTTGGCAGGACCCCACACAGGGCATCCCAGGCGTTTTGGTCGGGGCAGCAAGATTCGAACTTGCGACCCTCTGCTCCCAAAGCAGATGCGCTACCAGGCTGCGCTATACCCCGTTAAACGCCAGATGCCGCATTTTGCGGGACCCAATAATCCCCACTGGCTAGCACGTGATCGAACGTCTCACAAGGCTTCAAAGAGGCAAAAGAGTGCGGGATGTGGATGAAATCCCTGATTTTTTTCAGGGTCTTATTGGAAACAGCGGGTGGTGGATTTTATCCCCTGGCGCTAACCCAATCTTTTGCGCAACCCCGGCATTGACCTCTATGACCGCTTGGGCTGGCTGATCAGAGGTGATGATCTCTTCTGATAAGGGCGTTGTATGTTGAATAATACTTGTAACCATTCCTTCGCCAGAGACAAAAATCATATCCAAAGAGATAAGGGTATTTTTCATCCACATTGATATTGGGCGCGCATCATGAAAGATAAAAAGCATACCATGATCTTGAGGCATTGATTTTCGAAACATAAGCCCCTTAGCGCGCTCTTCATTTGTTTTTGCAATTTCAAGAGTAAATGTATGTTTGCCCGTTGCTGTAGTAACAAGCATGCGATCTGATGGATCATGAGACTGAGCAATTGCAAAATTTTCTGGAACGAAAATTAACAACAAAGATAATAGAGCTGGGAAAATGTAATTCCGGGAAAATAATAAATTTGACAACATGACATGCGCCTTGGGATGTGAGCGCCTCAACTGGACCGTTTGAGTAATAACTTTAGTGCGATGGCGATATTTTGGTTTCAAGCGGTCGCACTTCCGCAGCCATTAATCCTTTAGCGCCATCGCCATAACGAACGAGTACGCTATCGCCTGGTTTTAACTCTGTCATGCCGTAACGGCGTACTGTCTCCATGTGAAGAAAAATATCTTCCGTTCCTTCACCCCGGGTCAGAAAACCAAAGCCTTTAACGCGATTGAACCATTTAACAATAGCTATCTCGTAACCACTTGTTGGATTTACTTGAACATGTGTGCGTCCGACTGGCGCAATAGATGGGTGAACCGCTGTCGCATCGTCCATAGAAACAACACGAAAAACTTGGTGTCCCTTCGATCTTTTTTGCGCCTCACAAACAACGCGCGCACCCTCAAACGCTGTTTGGAAACCACTACGACGCAGGATTGTAACATGTAGAAGAATATCTGCTGAACCGTCATCTGGAATTACAAAACCGTATCCTTTGGATACATCAAACCATTTAATACGACCGGCGACTTCAAATAATTCTAATTCTAAATCATTTTGTTCCGCTTCAATTGCGGCGGACTCAAACTCATTTTGAAAAGCCACATTAACCCCCGGTTGACGGATCTATTCTTGGGTTGATCTCACCCCTAAAATAAAATTTCTACGCCCTTTCAAATCGAATCATTGGCGCAGCATGAATCAATTATTAACATATCATTAGCCGCAGCTCATCCAAGCCAAAATCCACTCGCCTGAGCGATAAGGTTGTGGATACTATGGGGCTAAATGGCGAGGGATTAGCCATGTGGAAGTTATTGTCAATGAACAAAAAAAGGGCTTGTTAAAAAGAATAGCCCTAACCCCGTCGACGTGCTATGTAACTCGTCAAAGTCGAAGCTTCAGCCAATTTAGAGAAAGACTAAGGCTTTCTCTCGTTATTAGTTTTGAGGTTTCATTCAAGCGCATTTAAAAATTCCAAAATTATTTTTGATGCGCTCTAGGCGGTCTAAATGGGCCCGTCTTTAAAGTTATCGGAGCCAGCCAAATGAATGCATCAATGGCCACATTGCACGAAGTCACAAAATCGGAGCATGGCTTTCCTACAGCCTCTAGTTTAGCGCAACGCGTCGCCTCTCGAGAGAGTGAACGTTATACGCTTCACTCAGATAATCTTAATGAGATGTGGGTGCGCGTTCTCAAAACGATTGGTTATGATGTTGGTTTTACCCGAGGCCTTGGACCTTACCTTTGGGATCGCAAGGGCGATCGCTATCTCGATCTACTCAGTGGTTGGGGCGTGTTTGCTCTTGGACGTAATCATCCCTACGTAAGAGATGCGCTCGTTAGCGTTTTAGATGCAGAATTACCTAATTTAGTTCAGCTAGATGTTTCTGTCCTCGCTGGCGTCTTGGCAGAAATGTTGCTGGAACACACACCCTGGTTAGATAAAGTTTTTTTTGCAAATTCTGGCGCTGAATCAATTGAAGCGGCTATTAAATTTTCTAGAGCAGCGACAGGTCGCGCTGGGATTCTGCATTTATCTCATTCCTTTCATGGTCTGACATATGGTTCCTTGTCCATGAATGGCGATGAGATCTTTAAAAAAGGCTTTGGCCCGTTATTGCCTAATGCAAACGAGGTCCCCTTTGATGATCTGCCCGCTTTAGAAGCCGCCTTGGCAAGTAGACAATATGCAGCGTTTTTTGTTGAACCTATTCAAGGCAAGGGCGTAAATATTCCGCAAGATGATTATTTAATTAACGCCCAGTCATTATGTAAAAAATACGGCACTCTTTTCGTTGCTGATGAAATTCAAACTGGTCTCGGCCGGACAGGTAAATTTTTTGCAATTGATCATTTCCCAGGCGTTGAGCCTGATATGGTTGTTGTCGCTAAAGCGCTTTCAGGTGGGCATGTTCCTGTTGGCGCGGTCCTAACACGCAAAGCAATTTTTGATAAGACATTCGATCGAATGGATAGAGCTGTTGTTCACGGCTCTACCTTTAGTAAAACCGATTTGGCTATGGCCGCAGGTATTGCAACGCTAGAAGTTATGAAGTCAGAACGCGTTATTGAAAATGCTGCTGCTAAGGGTGAACGTCTTTTGAATTCATTCAAAAAGATGGTTGATCAATATGAGTTGGTTTGTGACGCAAGGGGTAAAGGGCTTATGATCGGCTTGGAATTTGGGCCGCCCCAATCCTTCAAATTAAAAGCTGCATGGAATCTTTTGGAAACAGCTAATTCTGGATTGTTCTGCCAGCTGATTTCAATTCCATTATTTAAAGATCATAAGGTGCTGACCCAAGTGGCGGGTCATGGCAATCATACGATTAAACTCTTGCCTCCCTTAACGATTACCGACACTGATTGCGATTGGATTGAAACCTCCTTTAATAGCGTTATCGCTGATGCGCATAATGCCCCTGCAGCGGTCTGGTCTCTTGGCAAGACTTTAGCCGAAAACGCGATCAAAGCGCGTATGACCAGTTAAGTATTGAGCTCGGTAG
>OMIO01000039.1 GCA_900299115.1 Methylocystaceae bacterium
ATTGCAAGACATCGTTACAAGCTATCGTTCCAAGACGGACGTCGAATGAAGACAGTCTCTTATGTCACGGCATGGCTCGCGCCTGCCGGTATGCGCTTCCTCTGCGGCGCCCGCGCCGCAGCTCATCAGAATTGACTGCTATGAAGGGTTCATCATGAGCGAACATAAGGCTAGCTTAACGGTCGAGGGAAAATCGATCGATTTACCCGCACGCATCGGCACAATGGGTCCTTCCGTTTTGGACATTCGGCATCTCTACGGCGAGACCGAAATGTTCACTTTCGATCCCGGTTTCACATCTACAGCGTCGTGCGAGTCTAAAATTACCTTCATAGACGGCGATGCAGGCGTTCTTCTCTATCGGGGCTATCCGATAGATCAACTTGCCGAGCACGGCGACTTTCTCGAAACCTGCTATTTGCTTCTTTACGGCGAGTTGCCTTCAGCGGCGGAGAAAGCCAATTTTGACTATCGCATCACGCGCCACACAATGGTGCATGAGCAAATGGCGCGCTTCTTCCAAGGGTTCCGCCGCGATGCGCATCCTATGGCGGTAATGGTGGCGTCTGTTGGGGCGCTATCGGCATTTTATCACGACTCAACCAACATCGCCGATCCTGTGGAACGGATGGTCGCCTCCACGCGCATGATCGCTAAAATCCCAACTCTTGCAGCAATGGCTTATAAATATTCAGTTGGCCAGCCTTTTGTTTATCCAAAGAATGATCTCGATTATACGTCCAATTTCCTACGCATGTGCTTTGCCGTCCCATGCGAGGAATATAAGGTCAATCCAGTTCTTGCGCGTGCGCTGGATCGTATTTTTATTTTGCACGCGGACCATGAGCAAAACGCGTCAACCTCGACTGTGCGTCTTTCAGGTTCTTCTGGAGCTAATCCATTTGCCTGTATTGCTGCTGGCATCGCCTCGCTTTGGGGACCAGCGCATGGCGGCGCGAATGAGGCTGTGCTGAAAATGCTTGGCGAAATCGGCACAGTTGAAAGGATCCCGCAGTTTATCGCTCGCGCAAAAGATAAAAACGATCCCTTCCGCCTGATGGGCTTTGGCCACCGCGTTTATAAAAACTATGATCCGCGGGCGAAGATCATGCAACGCACGACGCGCGAAGTGTTGAATGAACTTGGCGTTAAAGACACGCTGCTCGATGTCGCTATCGAATTAGAGCGCATCGCGCTGTCAGATGAGTATTTCATCGAAAAGAAACTCTATCCCAACATTGACTTTTATTCTGGCATTACGCTGAAGGCCATGAATTTCCCAGTCGCCATGTTTACCGTTCTTTTCGCTGTTGCGCGCACTGTCGGTTGGATTGCGCAGTGGAAGGAAATGATTGAAGATCCAGGGTCTAAAATCGGTCGCCCGCGTCAACTTTACACGGGCGAAAACGGCGCGACTACGTCCCCATGTCCAAACGCTGATTTGTCTAACGCCCGGCGTTGATTAGGGCGGCGATTGATCTACCCAAGGCCTATGACTTTGGATTAGATGCTTGATCGCTGTGTTATTATGCCGGAGTTGGAGTGTCGCAATTATCGGATCTTATTTTTGAAACGCGCATCGCCGCTGAAAGTCTGTCCGACTTCTTGTCAGGCGGACGGCTTCGACTTGGGGTAACCGGCCTCTCCCGGTCTGGCAAAACCGTCTTCATCACAGCGCTCGCGCATCAACTCACACGCGCGCTTGCCGTTGAGCAGCAATCCCAGTTACCGGTTTTTCGCGCTCTTGCAGAAGGGCGCTTGCGCGCCGCCCATCTTGATCCCCAGCCAGATTATAGCGTGCCGCGCTTTGCTTATGAGGAGCATCTTTGCGCCTTAACTGGCCCTGAGCGCCATTGGCCGCAATCCACGCGACGCATTTCCGAACTCCGCGTTGCGCTCGAATTTGACTCTTCCGCCTGGTCGCTGCGCCATTTTGGCAAAAAAACCCACAGGCTTGATATTGATATTGTTGATTATCCTGGAGAGTGGCTGCTCGATCTCCCCTTACTGACAAAGTCCTTTGCGGACTGGTCGCGAGAAACCTTAGCGGCGGCGAGCGCTCAATCGCGCGCGCCGATCGCTGAGGACTGGCGACGAGAAACGGCCGCAACCGATCCTAAATCTCGCTACAGTGAAGACACCGCTCAGAAGCTGACCAAACTTTTTACCCATTATCTCCTGCAGGCTAAAACGGAACGCTTTGCTCTTTCTACCTTGCCTCCCGGTCGTTTTCTCATGCCAGGCGACCTTGAAGGATCGCCCGCGCTCACCTTCGCGCCTCTCATGGATATCTCTGGCGAAGAATTGCCCTATCGAAGCCTCGGCCGAGAAATGGAGCGCCGTTATGAGGCGTATAAAACCCAAATCGTCCGCCCCTTTTTCCATGACCATTTTGCCCGTCTTGATCGGCAAATTGTTCTGGTCGACGCGCTGGCCGCCCTTAACTCGGGACCTGCAGCCGTATGCGATCTTGAAACAGCGCTCGCAGAGGTCTTGATGGCCTTTCGCACCGGACGCGGCAATTTGCTCACAACAATGTTTCGACCAAAGATTGATCGCATTCTTTTCGCCGCCACCAAAGCTGACCATCTTCACCACACGAGCCATGATCGCCTTGAGGCGATTTTGCGGCTTTTGACTGCGCGCGCCATCAATCGTGCAGAGGGCGTCGGCGCAGAAATTGGCGTTATCGCCTTAGCTGGCGTCCGAGCGACGCGAGAGGCTCTAGTGCGACATGACGGCGAGCAGCTCATGGCGATCGTTGGCGTTCCGATGAAGGGCGAGAGAATTGGCCAAGAGGCTTTTGATGGAAAAAGCGAGGGCGCAATTTTTCCTGGCGATTTACCCAAAGATCCGAAAGAGGCTTTTGAGGGGGATGCTTTAGGCCTCGAAGATGAGGAGGCTGAATATCGCTTTCTAAAATTTCGTCCACCGATTGCAAAAATGGGCGCAGATCAGCTTCCTTTGCCTCTACCCCATATTCGGCTCGATCGAGCGATAGAATTTTTAATTGGC
>OMIO01000040.1 GCA_900299115.1 Methylocystaceae bacterium
GAAACGCTCCGAGCTCAAGAGGTCTTGATAAGCGCGGTAGCTTTGTTTTGCGACGGCAATACCCAATTGATTGGTCAAATCTGCGCCGACTTTACCTGCGACAGCGACATCCCATCGACTAATAAAGAGTGAGGCGACAGATCCAACGGCTGGGTTTAAGCCTGCGGCGACACGACGTTCTATTCCGCGCAAATAGGCTTCTGCTGCGGCAACATATTGTGCGCAAGAGAATAAGAGGGTGACATTGACCGGAATGCCGGCAAAGATAGCCTCTTCAATCGCAGGCAACCCAGCAGGCGTGCCTGGAATCTTAATGAAAAGATTGGGCCGTGCAGCGCGCTTATGCAAATCTTGCGCAGCAGCAAGAGTATTTTCCGTGTCATTTGCAAGAAGGGGCGACACTTCAAGAGAGACCCAGCCGTCGATCCCATTTGTGCGCTTGAATATTGGTAGAAAGAGATCTGCGGCGCGGGTGATGTCTGTCAGCGCAAGATCGAAGAAAAGATCTTCAGCTTTTTTCTCACGCTTACTAGCGATATCAGCATCATAATCTGCGCTTTTACTGATCGCATGGTCGAAAATTGTCGGGTTAGACGTCAGTCCCGTCACCGATAATTCGTCAATATACCGGCGCAGCACGCCGCCATTGAGAAGTTCGCGGGTAATATTGTCGAGCCAGAGGCTTTGACCAACCTCGTGAAGCGCCTTCGTGGAATTCATCGCGTCGGCTCCAATTGTGAAAAGATTGCTGCGCACAGATAGATCAGGCCTTATGTCTACTTTCTGAGCGCTTAGGATTTGTGACAGTTTCAAGTAAGCTTTAAGTCTTTGTCTCTTTTGCTATCGGGGGCAAATTAAGCTGCTTTTAGCGAGGGCCGCAAGCAAGGATTTGCTTTAATTGTTTATTTCTTTTTTCTTTCTACAAGAAACTCTTTAAAGCCCTGATCTTGACCAATATCATCGTCAGGCTAGAGAGTGGCGGGTAGACAAATAATGAGAATCTTCGCGCGCTTTCGTTTTGGCTTATAATTTTGCCTTACTAGGGCGTAATCAAGCCCCTCGCTTGAGCTTTATGAGAGCATAACAGCGCCGACGGCCGTAAAAGGAAAGAAAATGTCCGCAAACGTCAGCCCACTCGCCGGCAAACCTGCCGAAGCGTCACTGTTGGTCAACGTACCCCGGCTATTGACGGCTTATTATTCACTTACCCCAGATCCGACGATCCCCACGCAGCGCGTCGCTTTTGGCACATCCGGCCATCGCGGCTCGGCCTTCGACACCGCTTTTAATGAAGCGCATATACTCGCGATCACGCAGGCCATTTGCCTCCATCGGCATCGCAACGGCATCACCGGCCCGCTGTTTATTGGCATCGACACGCACGCTTTATCAGAACCCGCGCTCGTTAGCGCGTTAGAAGTGCTCATCGCTAATGATATTGATGTTATGATTGACGCGCGGGATGGCTATACGCCGACGCCAGTTATTTCACACGCAATCCTTACCTATAATAAAGGTCGCAGTAGCGGGCTTGCTGACGGGATTGTCATTACACCCTCACATAATCCGCCCTCTGACGGCGGCTTCAAATATAACCCGCCAAATGGCGGACCTGCTGATACCGACGTGACGAGCTGGATTGAGAAAACAGCCAATGAGTTTTTAGCCAAAAACCTCGCAGGCGTTCAACGTATTCCCTATGCGCGCGCGCTCAAATCCGCACATCTGCATCGTCACGATTATATTGCCCATTACGTGCCTGATTTAATCAATGTCGTAGATTTAGACGCCATTCGCGGATCAGGGGTGAAGATTGGCATTGATCCGCTTGGCGGCGCCAGCGTCCACTTCTGGCAACCCATTATTGAGCGCTATGGCTTATCCGCGACGATCGTCAATGAAGCCGTAGATCCAACTTTTCGTTTTATGACGGTAGACTGGGATGGCAAAATCCGCATGGATTGCTCGTCGCCCTACGCTATGACCCGATTGATTGCGATGCGGGATAAATTCGATGTGGCCTTCGCAAATGACACAGACGCCGATCGGCATGGCATTGTCTCACGCTCAAGTGGTTTAATGAATCCAAACCACTATCTTGCCGTTGCAATTTCTTATCTTTTTGAAAATCGACCTCAATGGCGGAGCGAAAGCGCAGTTGGCAAAACAATTGTGAGCAGCAGCATCATTGACCGCGTGGCGGCCAAGCTTGGCCGCAAACTTGTTGAAGTGCCTGTGGGTTTTAAATGGTTCGTTTCTGGCTTGATTGATGGCTCGCTTGGATTTGGCGGCGAAGAAAGCGCTGGCGCTTCCTTCTTGCGTCGTGATGGCTCTGTTTGGACAACAGATAAGGATGGGTTAATTCCAAGCCTGCTATCAGCAGAAATTACGGCGCGAACGGGTAAAGATCCCGGCGAAATTTACCAAGATCTTACACGCGATCTTGGCGCTCCTTTTTATGCCCGCATTGATGCGCCAGCGACTACGACGCAAAAAGATCAACTAAAAGCGCTCACGCCAGATAAGATTGAGATGCGAGAATTAGCTGGAGAAGCAATCACCCAAACACTCATTACCGCTCCAGGCAATGGCGTTGCATTTGGCGGCTTAAAAGTTGTTACAAAATCGAGCTGGTTTGCGGCCCGACCCTCCGGCACAGAGGAAATTTATAAACTTTACGCTGAAAGCTTTCAA
>OMIO01000041.1 GCA_900299115.1 Methylocystaceae bacterium
ATCTTGAGGGCTTGCCGATCACACTGATCGATACCGCTGGCTTAAGGCGGACTGAGGATGAAATTGAAAAAATTGGCATCGATCGCATGCTGGAGAGGGCGCGTAATGCCGATTTGATCCTTTGGCTTTCCCCCGATGGAGCTTTGCCGCCAGATGAGATTAAACAACCTGTGCTGAGCGTGACAAGTAAAAGCGATCTTTTGGTCTTTTCGCGAGGCGGACTAGAAATCTGCGCCTTAACCGGAGCGGGATTAGAACAACTCTGCAAAGAAATCGCCGCGCGTGCGCGCGCTCACTTGGGCGATGGGGGATCGGCGCTCTTTTCTCGGCAACGTCATCGCATCGCTACGCAAGAGGCTTTAGAAGCAATTCAAAGCGCCTTAGTCCTCTCGAAACCGCTAGAGCTAATTGCCGATGATCTGAGATTGGCGTTAAGGAAGCTTGGTAAAATCATTGGCGTTGTAGATGTTGAAGAAATTTTAGACGTGATTTTTTCTCGTTTTTGTATTGGTAAATGAGCTAGATGTTTCACGTGAAACAGGTCTGACGAATTTATGCAGCATTTTGACGTGATCATAATTGGGGGCGGACATGCCGGCTGCGAGGCGGCTGCGGCTGCGGCGCGGTTTGGCGCGCGCACGGCTTTATTAACGCATAAGCGCGACACAATTGGCGCCATGTCCTGCAACCCAGCGATTGGCGGCTTGGGCAAAGGCCAACTCGTTCGAGAAATTGACGCGCTTGATGGCTTAATGGGTCGGGTAGCCGATGCCGGGGGGATACAGTTTCGTCTGTTAAACCGATCCAAGGGACCGGCAGTGAGGGGTCCGCGGGCGCAAGCGGATCGAAAACTTTATCGACTGGCCATGCTCGCTGCGATTGAAGCTGAGCCAAATTTAAGTCTGATCGAAGCGTCTGTTGAAGATCTTATAATTGAAGGCGGCGCGATCGCGGGCGTGATGACGCAACAGGCGATTTATCGCGCTTCTGCAGTGGTGATTACGACAGGAACGTTTCTTGGCGGCATGATCCATATAGGCGACGATCGCACGCCAGCTGGCAGAATGGGAGACCCGCCCGCCCTGGGTCTTTCGCGCAGGTTACGCGAAGCGGGGTTTTCTGTCGCGCGTTTAAAAACCGGAACGCCGCCACGATTAGATGGGAAGACGATTGCTTGGGATCGGCTAGAGCCTCAATGGGGAGATGCCGAGCCAGAGCCTTTTTCATCCCTCACCTCTTCGATCACAAATCCTCAGATTGCTTGCGCGATAACGCGGACAACGCCGCAAGCGCATCAGATAATTGAGCAGTCGCTCCATCTCTCGCCCTTAAAGACAGGCGCGATTTCAGGACCGGGTCCACGTTATTGCCCCTCGATTGAAGATAAGGTCGTGCGTTTTGCTGATCGCGACGCTCACCAAATCTTCCTCGAACCTGAGGGCCTCGATGACGATACGGTCTATCCCAATGGGATTTCGACTTCGCTGCCGCTTGCAACTCAGCAAGCCTTCATTGCCGCCATCCCTGGTTTAGAGGCAGCCCGAATTATTCGTCCTGGCTATGCCATTGAATATGATTATGTCGATCCACGCGAGCTGCAGCCCAGTTTAGAGACCAAACGAATTTCTGGGCTTTTTTTGGCTGGTCAAATTAACGGCACGACGGGTTATGAAGAAGCGGCGGCGCAGGGGCTCATTGCTGGTCTTAACGCTGCTAGACAAGCTGCTGGTCAGAGCCCGGTGATCATTGATCGGGCGCAAGCTTATCTTGGCGTCATGATCGATGATTTGGTGACGCGTGGGGTAAGCGAACCCTATCGCATGTTCACATCACGTGCTGAATATCGCCTGTCTTTGAGAGCCGATAATGCAGATGAACGCCTGACGCCTCTTGGTCTCTCAATGGGCTGCGTTGGCGCAACGCGGCGGGATTTCTTTGCCGCGCGCGCTGAAAAATATCATCAGGCGCTGGAAATGCTTCAAGGCCTTTCCTTGACCTCTTCGGCGGCGGCGCGACAGGGCTTGCCGGTTAATCAAGATGGCCAGCGACGCAGCGCTTTTGCGCTTCTGGCTTTTCCTGGCGTTGACTTGAACAGTTTAACAAACATCTGGCCGCAACTCTCAAAGATTGATCCCACTACGGCGCGGCTCGTTGAAACGGATGCGCATTACGCGGTCTATCTTGAACGTCAGCAGGCGGATATTGACGCCTTTCGGCGCGATGAGCAGCTCGCCTTGCCCGAGGGACTGGATTACGCGCAGGTTTCTGGGCTTTCTTCGGAATTACGCAGTAAACTTGCCTTTTTGCGTCCCAGAACCATTGGTCAGGCGCAACGCATTGATGGAATGACGCCCTCAGCCTTAACGCTTCTTGCAGCTCGGGCGCGCCGCGCGTGAATGAAACAGTTTCAGAGCGTTTAAGTCGGGAAAAAGCATTTGCTCTTTTTCCAGAACTTCAGCGCATTGCGCCGGAGTTGACGCTTTACGCAGAGCTTCTGCGACGCTGGCAGGCAAAAATAAACCTTGTCGCGCCCAATACGCTTAGCGAGATCTGGGTCAGGCATTTTGCAGATTCTGCTCAGGTTCAAGCGGCGG
>OMIO01000042.1 GCA_900299115.1 Methylocystaceae bacterium
ATCCATATAAAGCCCACGATCCCAAAATGCGTGTCGAACTCCGCCAAGGATGTGATGAAAAATGGCCCATGTAATCAAAAAAACGAGTGTTGCGCCGATAAACCCAGATCCAAGCCATGCGACCATCGAAAAGGCGCTAGTTCCCAAAGCTGCGCCCAACAAGAACAATCCAAGCAAAGCCATTCCGACGTAAAGCGCCGCGCCCGTAATGCGATGGGCAATCGACATCATCATGGTCATCATGGGCCGGTAAACGGAAAGATGCGGCGACAAGGGCCGCTTCTGGGCGAAATTACTCAAATCTGGCTTCGCCATTCTATCACCCCATAAGCTGTCAGAAGCCTGTCAATGCTTTGAGCTCAAGGGATAATTCAAATGTTGCGGCGCCGCAATACAGTCCTCTCAAAGCTAGCCTTTTCAAGGTTCATAGGTCCAGATTTTTTGGGATCATAAAGAGACCGATTAATGCAACACATGCAAAACTCCCGCCCATCAGGAAGGTTGCCCAGTCGCCAAATTGGTCCCAGAGCCTTCCTGCAAGAAAACTGGCGAGAAACAGAGCTAGTCCAGAGAAAAGATTGTAAACACCGAAAGCGGTTCCCCTGAGCGCAGCTGGCGCAACATCTGCAACTAATGCGGCAAACAAGCCCTGGCTCATGCCCATATGGAGCCCCCAAAGCACGACGCCACAACAAACCCAGACCAGACTTGGAGCATAGGCCAATACGCCATCGGCGCTCATTAAAACAACTAAACTTAGGGCAAGTAAGCTCCATCGCCCTATTCGATCCGACATCACGCCTATGGGATAGGCGGCGCTGGCGTAAATCAGATTCATGAATACTAAAACAAGGGGGGCAAAAATTACCGGCAACCCAACCGCCTGAGCCTTGAGAATTAAAAAAGCTTCCGAAAATCGCGCAAGACTGAAGATTGTCGCTACGGCCGCCACGCGCCAAAAGGCCGCGCCAAGGCGACTAAGCTCATTTTTATGTAGCGGAAAACGAAATCCGCCTTCCGCATTTCTGTCCTTAACTGGCTCATCGACCCCATAAAACAAAACAATAACGGCAAGAATTGCCGGAAGCGTCGCAACCCAAAACACCACATGGATGTCGTTTAACGTCAGCCACAATATCAAAACAGCGGCGGCCGGACCCAGAAAGGCTCCGATCGTATCAAGCGATTGGCGAAGGCCAAAAGCTGCGCCGTGAAGCGAGGCTGGAGTTATATCCGCAACTAAAGCATCGCGAGGCGCCCCTCTAATTCCTTTTCCCACTCGATCAAGGAACCGGGCAGAAGTTATCCAACTCACATTGGGCGCGAGAGGAAACATAGGTTTAGTCAAAGCCGCCAAACCATAGCCAATCAACGCAAGGAGCTTTCTTTTTCCAATCCAATCCGAAATAGCCCCAGAAAAAATTTTGACAATCGCGGCTGTAGCCTCAGCGACGCCTTCAATGACCCCGACCTCCGTCATACTCGCGCCCAGCGACCCAACAAGATAAATAGGGAGCAGCGCGTGAATCATCTCAGATGAAAAATCCATCAAGAGCGAGACGATGCCCAGGGCCCAAACGCTTGGGGGCACGCGGCGCCAAGCAGGCGGGGTGTTTTGACTCATATTTAAACCTCGCGCGCCTTGATGTTCCTCGTTACAATGGATTAGAAAAAAACTAAAACACTGAAAAATTTGTATCATACAAGATTAAACGCATATCTAATTGGCTCTTATTTCAACCATAAATGTTCTTATGCGATGCATGCTGTAACGCCCAATATCACTGCGCCTACCGCCCAAGAAACAAGCGGCGCTTCCGCTCGCCTGACCATTGATCTTCAAGCGGTGCAAGATAATTGGCTTAAACTTGCTAGCTTAGGAGAAGGAGCTACTTGCGGCGCAGTTGTCAAAGCAAATGGCTATGGACTTGGCTGTGAAGCAGTCATGCAGGCTTTGTTTGAAGTTGGTTGCCGTATTTTTTTCGTTGCTACAATCGCTGAAGGCGAGGCAGCGCGCAAAGCTTTTCCCTCTGCACAACTCTATGTCTTCGATGGAGTTATCACAGGCGGCGTTGAACGGCCGATTAGCGCTCAACTCGAACCTGTAATTGGCTCTCTAGAGGAGCTGGAGGATTGGCTCGCCTCGGGCTATCAAGATAAAGGCAAACTCAAAGCAGCTTTGCATTTTGATACGGGCATGAACCGGCTTGGATTCTCTTCAACAGAGGCAGAAAAGATCGCTGCAAAAATTCAAGGCTATGCGCCATCCTTGATCATGAGCCATTTTATAAGCTCGCAAATTCAAGGCTCCCTGCTGAATAAACAACAAATTTCATCCTTCAATCAAATCTGCCAAAGCTTTCCAGGCGTCCCTGCATCCATGGCGAATTCTTCTGCGATCTTCATGCAGGAAAAACCTTTCTATGACGTTTTGCGGCCTGGTTACGCTCTCTACGGAGGCAACCCCACGCCTTTTGCGCCAAACCCGATGCGCAATGCGCTCAAATTGGAGGCGCGCATCCTAAAAATCCGCGATCTCGCGCCAGGGGAAACGGTTGGATACGACGCCTTATGGACGGCCCAGCGTCCTTCGCGCATTGCAACGCTGGGAATTGGCTATGCGGATGGCGTTCATATTAGCGCATCCGCAGGAAATACTCAGATAGGCGGGGAGGCCTATGTTGCAGGAGTATTTTGCCCCTTCATTGGTCGCGTTTCGATGGATTACATCATTATTGATATTACAAATACGCCACATAATCTGCTGAAACGCGGCGACTGGGTAGAATTATTGGGAGAGTCGATCACAATTGACGATTTAGCTAAACGCTCAGGCGTTATTGGCTATGAAGTTTTAACAAGACTGGGTATGCGCTACGTGCGCCGGTATTTAAAACAGCGTTAGGCGCGGGCGAACCAAGGCGTTAATACAGGATAACCTTCCCCTGCTAATAACGACATGGTCTCATAAAGCGGCAGTCCCACGACGGCTGTATAAGAACCAATCAGCTTGACGAGAAAAACGCCCGCTAATCCTTGAATAGCGTAGCCGCCTGCTTTTCCGCGCCATTCGCCTGCAGCAAGATATGCTTCAACTTCCATTGCGCTTAACCGCTTAAATCTTAAGCGGGCTTCAACTAATCGCTTACGTTCTTGATCCTTGGGCGTGATCACGCTGATTGCTGTAAAAACCCGATGCTGTCTTCCAGACAATAACTGCAAACATTCATCAGCTTCTTCTGTCGTTTCGGGCTTAGGCAGGATACGTCGCCCGACGGCCACAACCGTATCAGCAGCAATGATGTAACCATCCCTCAAATCAGGATGCTCTTGACGAATTTTAACTGCGGCCGCAGCTTTTTCGCTCGCAAGACGAATAGCCAAACCACGCGGCGACTCTCCACGCATAGGCGTCTCGTCAATATCGGTTGGCAATAAAGCATCAATACTCAGGCCAGCCTGTTCAAGCAGCGCAAGCCGACGCGGCGAAGCCGAAGCTAGGATGAGTTTTGGCTTTGGAGCGGCAATTTCAGCAGTCACAGCAAGCGGCTCCGCTTAAGATCATTAACGGAAACGATAAGTAATGCGGCCCTTAGTCAAATCATAGGGCGTCATTTCAACCAGCACCTTATCGCCTTCTAACACGCGAATACGATTTTTTCGCATTTTACCGGCTGTATGCGCGACAATCTCATGTTCATTCTCAAGTTTAACGCGAAACATCGCGCTCGGCAGCAATTCTGTCACGATACCTGGAAATTCGAGTAATTCTTCCTTGGCCATGTGGTCCCTTCAAAAGTCTGACGCCCTTCGTCAGACATAGAAACAGAAAAAAGCCGCCAGCGCCGGCTGGGCGCAGCGGGTTAAGCGCGGACCCTAATCGAGATTGAAAGCTTTGTGTAGCCCTCTCCCAGGGACGAATGGAAGCGGAAAAGGAAAAATTCCGCCTTTAACCCCACTATTTTGGCTTTTTCTTTACTGTCGGGACACCGGGGCGCCCTCCCGTGGAGCGAGGGGCCATTTTATTGAGAGGGCGCGCTTCGCCGCCGCCAAAATTATGTGGTCCCATGTCAGAGTCCGTTGGCCTTCTGGCGCGGGTTGAGATTGCCCCAGATGTTTGCGCCGCGCCCGAGGACCTGCCGCCGCGTGAAAGCCCTAACAGGGGACTAGCCTCAGCCAGAAGCTCCATACGCTGCAATCTTTGGATTTCATCTCTCATGCGCGCCGCCTCTTCAAAAGCAAGGTCAGCCGCAGCTTCCTTCATACGCTTTTCAAGATCAGCAAGGGTTGCAGTTAAATTATGGCCAGGGGCAATGTCATATCCCGTATCGACCGTGACATGATCCTGTTCAGCAACGCCGCCAAGGATATCTGCTATCCCACGCTTAATAGAGGCCGGGGTAATGTTATTTGCGACATTATAGGCTTCTTGCTTAGCGCGTCGACGTTCTGTCTCTTCCATAGCTCGCTGCATTGAGCCAGTAATTTGATCCGCATATAAAATAACGCGACCATCAATATTGCGCGCTGCGCGACCAATTGTTTGCACTAGGGATGTTTCTGAACGCAAAAAACCTTCCTTATCCGCATCAAGTATCGCGACTAAGCCACATTCTGGAATATCCAATCCCTCGCGTAAGAGATTAATGCCAATCAGCACGTCAAAAGCGCCCAATCTCAAGTCACGAATAATTTCAATGCGCTCAAGCGTATCTATATCCGCATGCATATAGCGAACACGCACGCCATTATCATGAAAATATTCTGTTAAATCTTCAGCCATCCGCTTTGTGAGCACTGTAACAAGCGTTCTATAGCCGGTTTGAGCTGTAGTGCGCACTTCATCCAGCAAATCGTCAACCTGGGTCCGAGCCGAACGAATTTCCACAGGCGGATCAATTAACCCGGTTGGTCGAATAACTTGCTCAACGAAAACGCCACTCGTTTGCTCAAGCTCCCAACGACCAGGCGTTGCAGAAACCGAAACAGTTTGCGGACGCATCGCATCCCACTCCTCAAAACGCAAAGGGCGATTATCCATACAAGAAGGCAATCGAAAACCATATTCAGCAAGCGTAGCTTTTCGGCGGAAATCCCCTCGATACATACCGCCAATTTGAGGAATAGATACGTGACTTTCGTCAGCAAAGACCAAAGCATTATCTGGCAAATATTCAAACAAAGTAGGCGGAGGCTCTCCAGGTCTGCGACCGGTTAAATAGCGTGAATAATTTTCAATGCCTGCGCATGAGCCCGTTGCTTCCATCATTTCGATATCAAAACGCGTTCTTTGTTCTAGGCGTTGCGCTTCAACAAGACGTCCTGCGCGATAGAATTCCTCTAACCTCACACGCAACTCATCTTTAATCGCCTTAATAGACTGCAAAAGCGTAGGTCGTGGCGTTACATAGTGAGAGTTGGCGTATATTTTAACAAATTCTAGATCTATCGTTTTCTTACCTGTTAAAGGATCAAACTCACTGATAGATTCTACTTCATCCCCAAAGAAACTAATCCGCCAGGCGCGATCCTCATAATGGGCTGGGAAAACATCAACTGTATCGCCACGCACGCGAAATGATCCACGCGTAAAATCTCCATTAACGCGGCGATAGTGAAGCGCAACGAGATCTGTAATAAGCTGCCGCTGCTCCAGTTTCTCCGCGAGCTGAACAGAAAAGGTCATTGCCGTATAGGTTTCAACCGAACCAATGCCATAAATGCATGAAACAGAAGCAACAATAATTACATCGTCTCTCTCTAGAAGCGCGCGTGTTGCAGCATGGCGCATCCGGTCAATCTGCTCATTAACTGAAGATTCTTTTTCAATATAAGTATCTGAGCGCGGCACATAGGCTTCAGGCTGATAATAATCATAATAAGAAACAAAATATTCTACTGCATTATGAGGAAAAAAACTTTTAAACTCGCCATAGAGTTGCGCAGCAAGCGTTTTATTTGGCGCAAGAATTAAGCCCGGCCGCTGGGTCTCGGCAATGATACTCGCCATCGTAAAAGTTTTGCCCGAACCCGTAACGCCAAGCAAAACCTGATCTCGCTCATCCGCCTTAATGCCCTTAACTAACTCTGCTATGGCGTTAGGCTGGTCACCCTTTGGGCTATATTCTGAGACAAGCTCAAATTTTACCCCGCCCTCAGACTTCGGCGGCCGGTCAGGTCGATGCGGCTTCCAAGGCGCAGCGTCCCGTAAATTTGGATCGCCTAGACGAAGGAGTTCTTCAAGACTTTTCTCAGTTGGTCCTGATGGACCCGCAAGCGGCGGACTAGAAGAGAGCGCAGCGTTTTCGGCCTCCGTTTCTGGTGTATTAAACCCTGGCGCGAGTGCGGGATTAAGGAGCTGCGCGAGATGCGGCTCAAGCGGCGTTAACTGAGGCTTTGACGCTTTTGACCGCGGAGGCCGCGCGGGGTCTTTTTTTACAGTTTTTTTATTAGGTTTTTGCGCGGGCGGTCGTGACATAGATTAAATATGGGATAACAGTAAGGAGAAGGAAAGTGAAAATTTATTTTAAAAAAATTAAAATCGCCCGATTTATTCCCCCATGCTAGGCTTTTTCTACAACGCCCTGCAAACCTTTTTAAGAAACCAGCGCCAGAGTATTAGCAAGACTTAAACGCTCTTAAGATATAAATAAAATAACTCAACTTATAAATTTGATCTCATAATCATAATGCAGCTTTGCCAATTTCTCCCGTTCTAATCTTAACAAATTCCTCAAGTGACTGGACATAAATCTTACCATCGCCGCTTTGTCCTGTGCGCGCACCGCCCATTATCGCCTCCACGGCGAATGACACCATATCATCTGGCACCACCACTTCGATCCTTAACTTTGGGATAAATTCTGCAACATATTCAACAGAACCATAAATATCTGAATGGCCCTTTTGATGCCCATGACCTTTGGCTTCATAGACAGTAACGCCTGGGACGCCAAGAGAATGCAATGCATTATGCACTGCGTTTAATCTAAAAGGCTTTATGATCCCGACAACCAATTTCATTTTTATAACCCTTAAAATATCTTCACTGCGAACCTTGTCTACCAATCATTTTACTTAGCCCGACTACCTTATCATGACTAAAAAGCTCCTATCGGCTCACTGCATCGGCGAGGTTTGCGCTCTTTCGGTATCCTGCAACCATTTTGGCGTTAAATCCGGGTTCCAATGTCCATCGGGCAAGAGATGCGGGTTTTTCGGAAATTCAGGCAGAAGGCTTGGGTTTACCGGAGCTTTCACACCCTCTACGCTATCAGTAAATCTTTTACCCTCTGTATCAGCTGGAAGTTTTTTCAACACTTGATCGCTCCAGCCGCCGCCTAACGCCATGAAAAGACCCGCAACATCCGCAAGCTGGTTTCCCTCTGCCTGAATACGAGAGACAGTCGCCATCATATAATTATTCTCAGCGTTCAGTAGCATTAAAATACTAACAGATCCGATCTTCAATTCGGCGCGCAATATTTCCAATTGTCGCTTCGCTACTTCCTCTGAATAAGCTGCCGCCTTTACAGACTCAGCGTCAGCCTGCAGCGAGCGCAGCATATCCGCCACATCCTGGAATGCTTGCACGACAGTGCTGCGGTAAAGCGCAGCCGCCTGATCAAAGTTCGCCTCAGCCGCTTTTTGTTGATTTAAGAGAGTAAATCCTTGGAATATTGGCGTCGTTGCATTGCCTAATATGTTATAAAAAAGCGTGCCTTGCATAAATACATATTCAAAATGATAGGAACTCGCCCCGCCCCGTCCTGAAAGATTAAATTCAGGCAATCGCGCGCCAATAGCAATGCCGATCTGCGCCGCCGCCATATGCATATTTGCTTCGGCCGCGCGAACATCAGGCCGCTGCCGAACAAATTTGGATGGCAGGCTGACAGGCACGTTTTTAGGCAGACGTAATTCTGATAATTTAAAAACGTCTGATGATTGCCCTGTGGAATACTCGCCTTGCAATGCCGTCAATAGATTTCTCGCTAACGCGATTTGTTTTTGGATTGGGGGCAATAGTTGTTTAGCTTGAGCGTAGAGCGACTCTTGAGCTAAGACATCCGCTTCGGAGGCCCAGCCGACTTTTAATTGCGTGCGCATCATTTCAAGCGCTTCATGCTCAATGGCAATCACCCGCTCAATTGCCTCATATTGGCTTCGCAGCGAGGCTTCCATAATAGCGGTAAGCGCGACATTACTCGTCATAGTTAGATAGGCGGCTTCTAATTGATAGCGCGCGATATCCTGCTGGGCTTCAAGGGCCTCGACCGTCCTTCTGATCTTGCCCCACACATCCGGCGTATAGGCGAGATTAGCGGCAGGCGTCACTAAGCGATAAGACCAAGGCGGCGGCATAGCAGTTGTTGCGGGCACGGCAATATTAGTTAATACGCTTGCTGGATTTGGATAACTCTGCGTAAGCAATTTTTGATTAAGAACAATATTTGCAAAATAATTTGAATCAAGATTAGCGCCGCCTCCAGGAGAAAGGGCTAACTGTGGCAAAAAGAAACCCTTTTGCGCTTCTGCATTAAAATAAGCAACGCGAATTGAAGCCTCTGCCGCCTCAAGCGTTTGATTATGATTTATGGCGTTGCTGATAATTTTATTGAGTTTCTTGTTATGAAATGCTTCCCACCACTTTTCAGGAATGTCTTTGCTTGCTGCTAAAATGATCGCACCATTAGCGGTATCGACTTTCTTTATTTCTTCTTTGGTAAAACGATCAACTTCAGGAGCGTCAGGCGCAACAAAGTTAGGGCCGACAGCACAGCCAATTAAACTCGACGCAAGACAGAAAACGGCAAACAATCTCCCATTGGCCATCATGCTCAAACACGATGTTTGAGGTCCACGGCCAAACAACATTTTTTGATCAAAATTTCTAAACACGCCTATTTTCGTTTAATGTGAAGCAACGGCGCACGAATCGATAAACATTATTGAAGCACCTACTTTCTCTGGGCCTGAATGAATGAAAACAAAACGCTTTAATCGAATCGTCAGGCTGAGACTGACTATATGTCAGCCAACTATCACTTGGCGGACCTCGACCCCAAGTTCATAAATATGTCGTAAAATTCCTGTGAGTTTCATTGTTTTAACCCCATCGCGTAACCAGATCAGAAAATGAGCATGTTCTTTCATCGTCTCTGGGCGCACCTCAAGACGAAT
>OMIO01000043.1 GCA_900299115.1 Methylocystaceae bacterium
ACCCAACATAAGTGGAAAGGCCACGTCGTTGCAGATCGCCCCGATATCGCCAAAGTGATTGGCGAGGCGCTCCAGCTCAGCCATCACTACGCGAATTTGAGAGGCTTTTTCAGAAACCTCCAACCCTAACGCCGCCTCAATCGCAAGCGCAAAAGCAAAACTATAGGCAACTGTACTGTCACCCGAAACACGCGCTGCGTATTTTGAGGCAACTTCTATATCTTTTCCTACAATCAAGGCGCCAACGCCTTTATGCACAAACCCTAATCGCTCCTCGAGGCGAACGACGACCTCGCCATTTGCTGAAAATCTAAAATGGCCTGGCTCAATTATGCCCGCATGTACGGGGCCCACAGGAATTTGATGAAGCGGCTCGCCTTTGGCCTCTAGAAAAACATAAGGGTCGCAATCAGTGTATAGGATTTTTTTATCCCCCTGAGGATGGCGCAATCCCCACCTTCCATGATCCAACCAGGCGCGAGCGTCGGCCCCTCCCTCCGGCGTCAAACCATATAGATCCTGAATAGCCCTCTCTAAGCGAATAGCGGGAGGGAAAAGACGCCCGATTGAAGGGAAAAAACCATGTTCACAGGCAAGAGAAACCAGACCGATATGCTGATCTTCCTTATGTCGAAGCGCCATATAAACGTTTTGACCATCACTCCACAGGCTAATTAGATTATACAAGCCTTCGTTTAATTTATGCGCAAGCGCACTCCATTCTCCCTGCGCCAGGATTTGTGTCTCAAAGGGTCGAGAGGGATTTAGAACC
The DNA here is from genome assembly GCA_900299115.1 of Methylocystaceae bacterium. Taxonomy (GTDB): domain Bacteria; phylum Pseudomonadota; class Alphaproteobacteria; order Rhizobiales; family Beijerinckiaceae; genus Methylocystis. The sequence goes on from OMIO01000043.1 coordinate 773, forward strand.
GGCTTAGATTGAGGAGGGCGAGCTTTAAAAATCACGAGACGCTTTCCTTAACCCAAAATCTTAGCGATATTTTGAAATGAAATCACAACAATTTGCGGCAAATACACGCCAGCAATCAACACTATGAGCAGATGGATATAAAGCGGCAATACAGATGCGCGAACCGCGCCCTCACTGTGATTTGGTTCGCCAAATGCCATGCCAATCAATCGATTGGACATCGCGCCTAGTGCAATGAGTAAGCCAATAGCAAGAATAACGGCAATCCAAGGCTGATGAGCAAAAGCCGAGCTAACAAGCAAAAACTCACTCATAAAAACGCCCAATGGTGGAAAACCCAAAATGGCGATCACGCCAATCACGAGCCCCCACCCCAGAATTGGATGACTGGTTGTTAGTCCGCGAATATCCGCAATTTTCTGCGTGCCTTTGACTTGAGTAATATGACCCACACAAAAGAAAATTGCTGATTTAGTTAGGCTATGCATTGTCATATGAAGAAGACCAGCAAAATTCGCTATTGGTCCGCCAATGCCAAAGGCAACCGTGATGATGCCCATATGCTCAATAGAGGAATAGGCAAAAAGCCGTTTAATATCATCGCGTCGATACAGCATGAGCGCAGAAAAAAGCACAGAGGATAAACCCAGAAGGATCATCAAGGGTCCGGGTGAAATCACGGCGCTATTTGCCGCGATTATCATTTTGAAGCGTAAAATTGAATAAAGCGCGACATTTAAGAGCAAGCCAGATAGAACAGCGGAGATTGGCGTTGGGCCCTCCGCATGGGCGTCTGGTAACCAGGCATGCATTGGAACGAGCCCAACCTTTGTGCCATAACCGATGATTAAAAAGATAAAAGCGACATTTAATAATCTCGGGTTGAAATGATCTGCATGCGCCAAGAGCGATTGCCAGACCATTGAATTATACCCTTCGCCAATAATAGGCTCTGCCGCCGTATAAACTAAAATTGTGCCAAAGAGCGCCAGCGCAATCCCGACGCTGCCTAAGATAAAATACTTCCAAGCAGCCTCAAGCGCCTCACTGCTCCGATATATCCCCACCATCAACACAGTTGAAAGTGTGGCGATTTCGACTGCAACCCACATCAAGCCGATATTTGTCGCCAGCAAAGCTAAATTCATAGCCAGCATCATAATTTGATACATTGCATGGTAAAAACGGATATTATTTGAATTAAGCTTGCCTTTTCCAATCTCAAAATCAATATAACTTGCGCTAAAAATGCTTGTTGTAAAACCAATAAACGTCGATAAAACGATAAAAACGATATTCAGATCATCAACAAAAAGATAATCATTTGTTTCTTTCCCCTTCATCAAAAGGATTAGAGAAAAGACGAAAGCGACGCCAGACGCAATCGTATTAATCTGCGCTGACCGCCGATAATCTACCTGAAAGACAAGAATAAGCGCAGCGATTGCAGGAATAGCAATGACGGCATTTGAAACGATAATATCCGTCAATATCATCGCTTCTCTCCGCGAACGCGATCGAGTTCAAATAAATTAACGGTATCAAATCGCTCACGAATACGAAAAAGAAATATGCCAATAATAATAAAGGCGACAATAACAGAAAAAGCTACGCTAATTTCAACGACGAGCGGCATGCCATCAGCCCCAGCAGCAGCAAGAATAAGTCCATTTTCTAATGACATGAAACCAATAACCTGACTAACGACATTCGAGCGCGTCACCATCATCAATAGACCTAGCAAAACCACAGCCATTGCGAAGGCAAGATCTTCTCGATCAATCGCATTGACAGACGTTGTCGCCGGCAACATTACAACAAGCGAAAGGGCTGTAAGAAAGACGCCTAAGGCCATTGTAATGCGCAGGCCGCCAATAATTTCGATTGTGCGATGAACCCTTAATTTTTTTACAATTTTATGAAGGCTAAGAGGAATAATTAACGCCTTAAAGATAAGCGCAATCGCTGCAGTAACATATAAATGCGCAGCCTGCTGCGTATAAGCCTGCCAAGCGACTGAGGCAGCGAGCACTATCGCCTGAAGCGCGTAACGATTAATGAGCGCGGACAAACGATCCTGGTAGAGCATTAAAAAACTAACAAGCAGCAACATGCCTGCCAATAATTGCGCAATGTCTAGCGAAGTTTGTGACATCACAGGCTCCGCGTTGCAAAAACAAGAAGCGTGCCTAATAGTCCAAGTATCAAAGCCCCGCCCAAAAATTCTGGCACGACAAAAACACGCATTTTAGCTATACTTGTTTCAAATAGCGCCAAGAGGAAGCCGCTTAAAGAAAGCTTCATAATATAAAAGAAAACGCCCCTGCCCATCTCGCTCAGACTTGCGTCATGAGGGGCCAATCCCCAGGGGAAGAAAACGCAAGCGATAATGGATATATAAAGGAGGAGTTTAAGCGCAGACGCCAGCTCAATAATCGCAAGATGACGGCCAGAATATTCTAATATCATCGCCTCATGAACCATCGTCAGTTCAAGATGCGTTGCAGGATTATCAACGGGTATACGCCCATTTTCTGCGATTACAACGATTACAAGCGCAATCAACGCAAAACCAATCGACACGCGCAATTCGGTATTTGACAGCATGAAGCTTGCAATCTCAGTCAGCTGCGTCGACCCAGCCACCAGAGAAACAATAAAGACAATCATGATCAGAGCCGGCTCTGCCAATGAGCCAAACATGACCTCACGACTTGAGCCAATCCCTCCGAAACTTGTACCAATATCCATACCGGCAAGGGCAAGAAAAAAACGCGCGCCGCCAAGCAGCGAGGCAATAACAATTAGGTCAGCCGACCATGAAAAAATTAATCCCGCAGCAAAGGTTGGCACAAGAGAAGCCGCCACCCAAGTCATGGCAAAGATAATGTATGGCGCAAAACGATAGATCCACGAGGCATTATCAGCAATAACCACCTCTTTGCGAAACAAGCGGATAATATCGCGCCAAGGCTGCAGGATCGATGCCCCTTGGCGCCTGAGAAGGCGAGCCTTAACTTTTCGTATGACGCCGATCAATATCGGCGCGAGGGCAAGCACTAGAACCCATTGTATCCCCTGGCGTAGTAAGTCGAGCAAAAAACTCATATCGCTACAACCAGCAAGAGGAGAATTAAGGCAGCAAAAACGACCGCAAGATATTCCTGAATTTTTAGGTAATTGAATCCATTTAGCCGATTGGACGCCGCTAAAACAGCCGCGCAGATTGGACCATAAAGATAGATCATCGCGCGATCTTTTATTTCAACGCCAAATTTTGCAACGCGCACGTCGCCAGGTTTTGGCATATCGAGATGCTCGACTGCGGTGTAAGCGACGCCACCCAAAGCGCGACGAATAGGCTGAGCAAAACTACTTGCGCTATATTGGCTAAGCGGTGTCGGGTCCACATACCCACAATCCCAAGCCGGCGCGTAACGCACAGGTCGCGGCCAAAGGCGATGAACAATCCAATAAGCTGTTAAGCCTGAGATCACAACAAAGAGAGCGACAAGAAATCCATTATAAGAACTTCTAACTTCTGTTATGGGCGCGATAGTCAGCCATTGAGAGAAGTGCTGCGCGGGTAGCCGACCGCCAACCAAGCTTTCAGTAACTGGCGAAATTGCATCAATCATCAGGCCAGGAACAAGACCGATGGATATGCATACGATCAACAGGCCAAGCATTGCGCCCAGAGACCAATCATCAACCTCACGCGCATGCTCTGCAGATTTTGAACGCGCACGACCCAAAAAGGAAATACCATAAACACGAACATAACACGCTGCGCCTAACGCGGCTCTTAAGGCAAAGACAATGCCCGCAACGGGCGCAAGCAATCTAAGTCCCCACTGAGGGAGCGCAGGAGTTAGTAAGATACCCTGAAGGAGCAGCCACTCAGAAACAAAACCGTTTAGAGGCGGCAAGGCTGCAATTGCCAGACTGGCAATTAGAAAAAGAATAGCGGTTTTTGGCATAAGTTTAATTAAGCCGCCCAGACGCTCAATCGTTCTCTCACCCGTTGCGGTAATCATCGCTCCCGCGCCAAAAAAGAGAGAAGCTTTGAAGAGCGCGTGATTAAGGATGTGAAGTAGCGCCGCTGTAAACGATAGCGCCGCGGCAGCCGTCAAGCCATTGGCTTTAAAGGCAAGCGAAAGTCCTAGAGCAATAAAAATGATCCCTATATTTTCAATTGTACCATAAGCCAGCACTTTTTTGAGTTCATCTTGAATAATCGCAAATAAGACGCCAACTAACGCGCTCACGGCGCCAAGCGTTATAGGCTCAATACTCCACCAGTAGGCCGGCGGCCCCAATAGATCAAAAACAATCCGGATAAATCCGTAAATAGCGACCTTCTTCATAACGCCACTCATCAAGGCGGCGACATGGCTCGGGGCCGCAGGGTCGGTTAATGGCAACCATATGTGCATGGGCACAAGCCCGGCCTTTGATCCAACACCGAAAATAACAAGGATAAGCGCGACGCCTGCCTTCCATTCATCGCGCGATGCGCCCCGAATAGAGGAAAATTGATAAGTTCCGTCCGCCCCACCTAAAAGCCCAAAAGCCATGAGCAGCATTAGGCTGCCAAAACTTGCCATGAGAAGATAGACATAGGCAGCAAAACGATTTTCTGTCGCGTAGTCATGGGTCAACACTAAGGCCCAAGAAAAGACCGACATCAGCTCCCAAGCCCACAAAAATGTGAAAGCGTCATCTGCAAGAACCACAAGGTTCATCGCTGCGATAAACAGTGGAAAGAAAGGCAGAATGCGCATTGGATGCCGTTCATGCGCCCCATAACCAATCGCATAAACGCTCGCCGCCGCACTCACAAGATTGATGACGGCGAGAAAGAAAGTGGAAAGCTGATCTATCCGAAGATGCATTCCTATCCAAGGAACGCCAAGTGGCAGCTCAATCGTCAGGATCTCAGCGCCACGCGGCCAGACGCTGGTCATAAATATAAAACCGCACAAGGCGCCTGTAGCAGCATAAACTTTTTTGCTTAGATCAGCGCGACCGACATAAATTAGAGAAGCAAGCGATATTATGAGATAGCCGACAAGGGCCATCAGCATTAGACCTAACAACATAATATCTGGCTTTCTCTTATCATCTTAGAAACGCCATCCAAGGCGGCTCAAAATTTAGCGCGCCAATTTTCTAGCCGAGAGCGGATGCTGCGAGATCGCCTTATGCTTGTCCAACCCCTCCATCTTGGCTTCTCCACCCTTAGACCAGTAATCTCTACAAAAATGATGTAAATTATCGATGACAGTATGGTCGATTGATGAGATATCAGAACAATCAATCGTAATATTTTTTCCAAGCGGTATTTTATCTAATTCAGATTTGAGCTTTAAATAATTACCAAAGAAAGCGGCGCCTGAAAGTTTAACAAGAAAATGTCCTGGCTCAGTTTCTATAATGGTTTTTTCAAGCTTAAACGCATCGCCCCGATTTATGCTTCTGCTAAAATGCAGGGCGAATTCAGTGAAAATTCCAATCGCCACGCCGATTAATAAATCTGTCGCCAGCACGCCAATAATCGTAATGACAAATACGCCTAATTGATCCCAGCCAATTTTCAGGGTCTTTGCAAATTCTTTCGGCGAAGCCAATCTAAAGCCCGTAAAGACTAAGAGCGCTGCAAGCGAGGACAAAGGGATCTCATGAATAAGCTTTGGAAATAAGGCGACAAAGATGAGGAGAAACAGTCCGTGAAAGAAATTTGCCCAGCTCGTACGTGCGCCATTGGTTACATTGGCTGAGCTTCTCACAATCTCGGCAATCATCGGCAGACCGCCCACAAGTCCGCAAATAATATTACCAATACCAACAGCCGCAACATCGCGATTAAGGTCGGATGTGCGCTTATAGACATCTAATTTATCTACAGCGGCCGCACTTAATAGCGTCTCAAGAGTTCCAACAAGCGAGATTGTGACAACATGTTTCCAAAAAACTGCGTGGCCAATTAACGAGAAATCAGGAAAATTGAAGCCTTGGAAAAAGTTTTGCGGCAAGGTCACCAGAAACTTTGGACCAATTGTAAATTCATGATGCGGCAAGAACACATTCTCTGGCATGAAAAGGTAGATGTGCTCATCATCAAGATCAAAATATTGCGCCAGAGCCATGCCTACTAGAACAACAATAAGCGGCGCAGGAATCATCTTCAGCGATCGCACCTTTAACAGCGACCACAAGATTAAAATACCTAATCCGCTGAAGCCTATGATTGCGACCTCAGGATTGAGATCCTTAAGGCTCGCAGGAATTGCTCCAATTGTTTGAAAAAGTGTCTGGGCGTTCGGCTTCACCCCAAGCATCACATGTATTTGCTTTGACATAATGATGATGCCAATTGCCGCAAGCATGCCATGAACAGCCGACGCGGGGAAAAAAGCGCTCATCTTTCCCGCCTTCGCCATACCCATTAAGACTTGAAAAATACTTGCAACGACGATAGCGGCAAGCGTCAGCCGATAACCCAGCAGAGCATTGCCTTCGCCAAGTTCCTGAACCGCTTCAAGAATAACAACAATCAACCCCGCCGCGGGTCCAGTAATGGTGACAAAAGAACCATTAATCCGCGAAACGATTAATCCGCCAATAATCGCCGTAATGATACCAGCCTGGGGCGGGAAGCCTGAAGCCATGGAAATGCCAAGGCACAAAGGAAGCGCGATTAGAAAAACAAGAAATCCAGAGAGGACGTCATAACGCCAATTTTCTATTAATCCGGCTAATCCGGTTTTGGGTAGAACGGCTACTGACGACGTTGCTTCCATTGCGGTCCCTCAGATTTTAAAAATATTTCTCACCAAACAATCAAGCCAAGACACAGGCTTACTTATTTCATTATAAGCAGGAAAGGTGCCAATTTTTTTGTATTCATGACCTAATTTCTCAAGTGCCGCGCAATAGATTTTAGGTCTATTTACGATGTTAGATCGAAAAGCAAATTTCCACAAAAAAGACATAATTGAGAAACAATCGAGCAGCTTAAATGTGTCTTTGGATACAATTGAGACACTCTTGGTTAGCGCATTCTGCTATCTCTGCAAGCGATAGCCACGCCACCAAATACGCTATTCGTTTTCGTCTGATCAGTTAGAATTCACCCAGCTAGACTTATTCAAAAAAATAAATCTCATCGTAAATACCTGCATCGACTGCAACCAATGAGCGACTAAGTGTCCCAATCTTCAACAATTATCCTGGTGGAGGACGACATTGAGATTGGCGAGCTGATTTCAAAATATCTATCAAAATATGAAATAAACGTCACGATTCTTCGCGATGGCTTAACATTAGATAAGCTTATTGAGACGCAAACCTATGATCTCATTATCTTAGATGTGAACTTACCTGGCGAGGACGGCCTCTCAATCTGCCGCCGCATCCGTTCTAAGCACGCAATTCCAATTATATTTTTAACTGCGCGATCTGAAGATATAGATAAAATCTTGGGACTAGAAATGGGTGCCGACGACTATCTCGTCAAACCCTTCAATCCAAGAGAACTGCTTGCCCGCATTCGCGCAGTCCTGAGAAGACTCGAGCCCAATCATTCAGAATTCAACCTAAATAATCAACAAATTCTCACTTTTTCTGATTGGACAGTTAACTTACTGACTCGCGAAGTCAC
>OMIO01000044.1 GCA_900299115.1 Methylocystaceae bacterium
CATTCGCAAACGCCAGTTCCGCCGCTGAGCCGCGTGGGCCCATAATCAGGTCGATATGCGCAACTTCATTACCTTCGCCAACAAGCGACTCGCCAACAAGCATCTTATTAATCAAAGCCATTTATGTTCCCTTTCCAAAGAACGAGACAAGCTGCCATCAAGAGCAGTTGTTTCGAGATAAACCAGACATAGCAAAATGCTGGTTATGAGAAGCGTTACGATCTACACCGCAACGCCGGCTCAACTGTTTACGCCCAATCGATCTCCGCGAGACTCTATCAGCAGGAAAAAGATGACGCCCATATGTCAAACGAGCTTTCGCGCTAGCGCGAAAGCGTGACGGAAGTCCAGACAAAGCGGCTTATCCGCCGTGACCATTTGCTTAAATAGCCCAGATTCCGTCCCATATTTTACATTACCAATCGCCAGAGCGCCAATCCCGAGCGCGCCATGAGAAGAAATTGTCACGCCCATATCATGCAGGCCACACCCCTCAACCCCTAGCGGCGGAACGGCATTCACGTCAGCGGCAATCAATAAATTCTTTGCGGCCTCCAAATCGCTCTTGGAAAGAACTTGAACGCCAGCGCGCGCGGCGCATAAAGCGATTTCATGTTGCAATAATAAAGCACGCACTTGATCTGAAGAACTACCATCAGCTGGCGTGACTTTAATGTTAAACCGCTGGCACATTTCTTCTGCAAGTTTGGTGACACGCTCAAGACCCGAATAACCTGCCACGGTTACCTCCGCGCCTTCGAGAGCAGCGATGACTGCCGAGCAATAGCCAACGACGCCTGTGGCTCCGTAAATAACAATCTTACTTCCCTTTAAATCGCGCTGTTTTTTCTCACGAAATACTTTCTCAACACAGGCGACCATCGCACCCGCCGTTGTAAAGGAGCCATAGGGATCCGCGAAAAGAGAAACTTCAAAAGGCTTTAAAAGAGCTTTTTTTGCCTCTTCAAGCATATCAAGGGCGAGCACGGCATCACGGCCGGCAAAAAATATGCCCGTGCGTAGGGCTGCTGAGGGCGCGCGCGAGAACATCGCATCCTGCACCAGGGCTGTAACTTCATCTAATGTTACGTTTGTATAAGGAACCGTTACGTCAAAACCGGCGTCTATGGCCATGTTCACGTCGAAAGGGCTCATGTGCTTCAACGTGCTGAGCATGTGCAGAATTGCCTTGGCCATGAATTCCTTACCCTTTCTTTTTAATTAGCTGTGCGCCGCAGTGCGGGCGCGGCTGGCGGCAGGACAGGCGCTGCGCTGTCGTTTTTCTTGAAACCGGGCATGAGCGGCGCAAAGCGCTTCGATCCACCCCGGGTCGACGAACCAGGCTTAGAGCCCAGAAACGCTCGGATGTCCAGTGGCGCGCAGTGGGCAAAAGATCACGGCTCGCGTCCTAATATTTTTATGATCACAAATTGATGAATATCAATTTTTAATTGACTGAATGGTTGACGCTACCCCGAATTTACACTTATAAGCCTTCCTACGAGGGCTCGACGCTAGTTGCGGCGGGCCTTTTATTATCATTTTCCCTATTGTTGCGGGTCACGCTGGCCGTAGGCCGCCCTTCGACATAGATGCAAGATCGGATCGAAAGGAAATTTCATGTCACGGCGCTGCGAATTAACCGGCAAAGGCGTGCAGACAGGAAATCTTGTCAGCCATTCTAACCGTAAAACGCGCACGCGTTTTTTACCTAATCTCGTAAATGTCACGCTTGCCTCTGAAGCGCTTGCTCGCTCAGTCCGGCTCCGCATCTCCGCCGCCGCCCTGCGCTCCGTAGAGCACCGCGGCGGCTTAGACGCATTTTTGTTAAAGGCCCGCATTGAAGAGCTTTCTCAAAACGCGCGCGATCTCAAGCGTGAGATTGAAAAGAAGCAGGCGGGAGCCAAAGCCTAAATCACGGCATAGAATTTTAAGCTCAGCCCCGAACTCGCTTCGGGGCTTTTTTATTTGCAGGCTACTCAATGAGATCAGGCGGCGCAGCCTCTTTCGCAAGCTGCGCGATCGCATCCTCAAGCGTAAGCTGAGTTTGTTGCGGCGAGCCCAGACGGCGAATTGATACCGTACGCTCTGTTGCTTCTTTTTTACCAACAACAAGCAATACGGGCGTTTTTGCTAAAGAATGTTCGCGAACTTTGTAGGTTATCTTTTCGTTTCTTACATCCACATCGACATTAAGACCAATCTTTCTGGCCGCTGCGGCAATTTCATATGCGTAATCATCGGCATCTTGCGTAATCGTGCAAATAATTATTTGCAGCGGCGAAAGCCATAAAGGCAAATGTCCTGCGTAATGTTCGATCAGAATGCCGGTAAATCTCTCCAACGATCCAAACATTGCACGATGAATCATAACGGGCGTCTTTTTCTCGCTATCCGCCCCAATATAAAATGCGCCAAAACGCAATGGTAAATTGAAATCTACTTGCGTCGTACCGCATTGCCATTCGCGCCCGATCGCATCCCTCAGGGTATATTCTAGTTTTGGCCCATAGAATGCGCCTTCACCTTCCTGAATGCTGGTCTTTAATCCTCGACGCGCCAATTCACTCAAGACGTTTGACAAAGCCTCTTCCGCCTTATCCCACGCTTCATCGGAGCCCACTCTTTTTTCAGGGCGGGTAGAAAGTTTTACGACGACATCCTCAAAGCCAAAGTCTTTGTAAATTGTAAGGATGAGATCATTTATTTTTAGCGCCTCTTCCATAATTTGATCTTCAGAGCAAAAGATGTGGGCGTCGTCTTGCGTAAATGCACGCACGCGCATCATGCCATGAAGCGCGCCGGAAGGCTCATAGCGATGAACAATGCCAAATTCAGCAATTTTAACCGGCAAGTCACGATATGATTTCAAGCCATTTTTAAAAATCTGCACATGGCCCGGACAATTCATTGGCTTGAGTGCGAATACACGCTCATCTTCTGTTTTGGTGACGAACATATTTTCGCGGTAAGTCTGCCAATGACCTGATGTTTCCCACAAGGCGCGATCAAGAACCTGAGGGGTATTGACCTCAGTATATCCTGCGATTTTTTGACGCCGCCGCATATACGAGACCAGCGTTTGAAATAACGTCCATCCTTTCGCGTGCCAAAAAATTGCTCCAGGGCCTTCTTCTTGGAAATGAAAGAGATCCATCTCCCGCCCGAGGCGTCGATGGTCACGGCGCTCCGCCTCCTCTAAGCGATGTAAATAACCATCAAGATCTTCTTGATTAGCCCATGCAGTTCCATAGATGCGCGACAGCATCGGCCTGGTGGAATCGCCTCTCCAATAGGCTCCAGCGACTTTCATTAATTTGAAGGCGCCGCCAACTTTTCCTACTGAGGGCAAATGAGGGCCACGACATAAATCTAACCAATTTCCCTGCTTATAAATTGACAAAGGTTCATCGGATTTGATGCTATCAATCAATTCGCCTTTGAAAGCTTCTCCTTTATCGATAAACCAAGCTTTTGCATCATTACGTTGCCAAACTTCTCGGGTAATTTTTGCGTCGCGCGCAATAATCTCGCGCATTTTTTTTTCAATTACCGGCAAATCTTCTAGGGTAAAGGGCTCAGCGCGATAAAAATCATAATAAAAACCATTTTCAATAACGGGCCCTATAGTCACTTGTGTTTCCGGATAAAGCTCCTGCACCGCTTCAGCCAATACATGCGCTGCGTCATGACGAATGAGCTCTAACGCGCGCGGGTCTTCACGCGATACAAATTCAATCTTGGCGTTACGCTCAACTGCCGCCTCAAGATCAACAAGTACGCCATCAAGCGTCATCGCTACTGTGCGTTTTGCGAGAGAGGGAGAAATACTTTTGGCGATATCAGCCCCAGAAACGCCAGCATCAAAATGGCGCGACGCCCCATCTGGAAAAGTTACGGAAATCATAAGTCGCTCCTGCCGCGCTCAATCACCGACACGGATCGGCGTAAGTCGCTCGGAATAAAAGAGGCTTCGTTTAAACCGACACGTCATCAAGCGCAATCTTGACGGCGCATAGGTCAGGTCTCAAGCTCGACTGAGCGCAACGGAGGAAGAGGGGCCTTGAAAAAGGGCCTTGGCGTTTGGTGTTCGCCGAAGGTGTTATGGCGCGCCCGAAAGGATTCGAACCTCTGACCCCCAGATTCGTAGTCTGGTGCTCTATCCAGCTGAGCTACGGGCGCATTCGCCAATTCGCAGACCTGCTAAGGAAGATGCGACAGTGACACGGCTCGTTTACCGATTAGCGGGCACATTGGCAATAGCGGGACTTTTATTTTACCAGATTCTCCAGACCGATGGTGTGATTTTGAACGGTGCGGCGCCCAAAGAGGCCATAATGGATGCGTTTATCTCAAATGGCGTTAAGATTGCTTTTTCTGATCATCCGCCCGAGGGCCCGGATCGGCGCGCGCCGATTATGCTCATACATGGCTTTGCCTCCTCTCAAGCCATTAATTGGCGTTACACCCATTGGATCAAAGCGCTTACTGAGGATGGCCGCCGCGTCATCGCCTTAGATAATCGCGGGCATGGTTTTTCTCAAAAGCTCTACCAAGCAACCGATTATACTTTAGAGAGCATGGCGGACGACGCAGTGAATCTCTTAAACCACATCGGCGTCAGCTCTGCGGATATCATGGGATATTCGATGGGCGGCCGCATCGCGATAACAATCGCGCTGAACCATCCTAAACGATTAAATCATCTTATCTTAGGCGGCGTAGGGAGACATCTCTTGAAAGATCCCGGTCTGCCTAATGGGCTCGCGGAAGCAATGGAAGCGGAGAGCGTGTACCATATTGCCTCTCCCATGCTGCAAATCTTTAGACGCTTTGCTCAAACCACTGGCGGCGATTTAAAAGCTCTTGCCGCCTGCGCGAGAGGGTTTCGCTCCGCCATGGATCCCAAACGCTTTATCGAGATTAGCGCCCCAGTCTTAATTTGCGTTGGCACCAAAGACGATGTTGCCGGCGATCCGCATGTTTTTTTACCATTATTCAACAACATCAAGATTGTTGATATTCCCGATCGCGACCACAATCGCACTGTCGGCGATCCTCTTTACCGTCAAGCGGTTCTGGATTTTCTTAAAGAGCCGTTATGAAAAGCCGTAATCTAGGATGATTTGTAACGTGAAGACGCTTATAGATGGCGCCTGGCTGGAGCAATGAAAATGCCCGCGAAGTCACGCGAATTAGGCGCCGAAATTATCGATTTTCTGCAAGGCGATCCTTTGCTCGCCCGCATGCGCCTAGAGGCTGAGGATGTCTTGCGCAGAGAGCCTGAACTTGGCGGCTTTATCCATGCTGCGGTGTTAGCCCAGGAGACTGTCTTTGGAGTTGTGGCGCATCGCGTCGCTCAACGCCTCGATCGGCCTGAGGCGCCTTATGCCGCCATCCGCCAGGCTTATGACGCCTATTTGGCTCATGACCCAATGCTGCCGGCAGCCTTTCAATCAGACCTGCTCGCTGTCTTAGAGCGCGATCCAGCATGCACACGGCTGATTGAGCCTGCGCTTTACTTTAAAGGGTTCCATGCACTGCAAACGCATCGGCTAGCCCATTGGGCTTGGAAGAACGGTCGTAGTGACTTTGCTTTAACGTTGCAAAGTCTTTCATCGCAAATTTTTCAAACCGATATTCACCCAGGGGCGATTATAGGCCAGGGAGTCTTTATCGACCACGCAACAGGCGTTGTGATTGGCGCAACAAGCGTTATTGAAGACGATGTTTCTCTCCTTCACGGCGTGACGCTTGGGGGATCAGGCCGAGCTGAAGGCGAACGACATCCAAAAGTACGCCGCGGCGTTTTGATTGGCGCCGGGGCAAAGATTCTCGGAAACATCGAAATTGGCCGCTGCGCTATGATTGCAGCAGGCTCTGTCGTGCTAGACCCAGTTCCTGCAAACAAGACCGTCGCTGGCGTGCCGGCGCGTGTTGTTGGCGATGCAAAATGCGCTGAACCAGCCTTAGCCATGGATCAAATGCTCGCCGCGCTTGACGCCGGCGTTTAGAATGAAGACCACAAATGCGTTATAAAATTTTTTTCCTTGTTATTTTAATTTCTGTCACGCTTGGCGTTGACGTAACGCACACATGGGCTGCGGGCTGGCATTATTATGATCCAGAATGCCCGGTATCTCTTGGCGATAAAACCATGAAATTTGTCGCGATGCAGCCCAAAAAAAACATTGACCGGGTTTGTGACGCCCTACCCGATACAGGCCCTACGGTAATTGTGCTTGATGCTGGAGATCCAGAGCTACGCGATATGACATGGGATATTCGTATCCTCGAGGCAAATGCGCCAATTGCAGAAGATAGCCCAACTGCAATTAGCAGCCTGGCTACACAAAAATATCGTAATGGGATGGTAAATTTTGACCACACCTTCACGCATGCTGGCAACTATATGCTTTACGTAAAGCTCACAAGCGACGACGGCAAGAAAGTCTATATAGGCAAACATTTCTTTACTGTCGGACTCGTAACTGAGAGTGAATTTTATATTTATCTTGCATTTTCTATCTGCGTTTTCGCCGCGAGTTCTTTTGGTTTTATAAAATGGCGACAAAAACGCGCTGTGAGCAAAGACTAAATCAATCCACTTAACCGATAAAACGATTATTGCGTGGGAAACCCCTAGGAGGCAAACGGCCCGCTTCTGCTCTATGGCCAATCCACTCCTTTAACTCTGCTTTAGTAACTGTAAAGGTTCGACCAGAAGAGTCTGTCCAGCTCAGCCCATCTTTTAAAACAAAAGTTTTCGCATCTGATACGCCGCCATCTTTATATCTTTGCAGACGCACGCCTTTGCCCCGAGCCATGCGCGGCGCCTCATCTATCGGAAACAGCAGTAATTTTCTGTTCTCCCCTACAATTGCGACAGTATCCCCTACCGCAGGGACAACAACTTGAAGCTGCGCAGGGCTCTCTACTGATAAAGCAGCGCGACCTTTTCGCGTAGAGGAGAGAAGGTCATCCTGCGCGACGATGAAACCGCGCCCATCACTCGCGATAAGCAACAAAGAGGCGCCGCTTTCATGCGGCATAACACGAGCAATTGTTGCATCCTCATCAATGTCTGCATAAAGCCGAATTGGTTCGCCATGACCGCGCCCACCAGGCAATTTCGCGGCTTCCAAAGTATAGGCTTTGCCATTCGTCGCCAAAACGAGAATTTTTGAAGTCGTCTGCACGAAGAAAGAACCGCCAAGCTCATCATCGCCTTTAAAAGTAAGAGATGTAAGATCTTGCACGTGCCCCTTGAGTGCACGAACCCAACCTTTCTTTGATATAACGAGAGTTATTGGCTCTCGCTCGATCATCGCCTCCGCAAGATCGAGATTGACCGCCTCTGGCGCAGCTTCAAAGATTGTCCGTCGCTTTCCATTTACTGTTTGAGCGCCATAATTTTTTTTCAGTGCTCGTATTTGCCAACCAATAACCTTCCACTGCTGAGTTTCGTCAGAAAGCAGCTCATCAATTTCTTTACGTTCTTTGTTTAAACTAGCAAGTTCATTACGCAGCGCCATTTCTTCGAGCTTGCGAAGAGAACGTAGTCGTGTGTCTAAGATATACTCAACTTGCATCTCAGATAATTTAAACGAAGCTTTAAGCTTGCCTTTGGCGTCATCTTCTTCACGAATGATGCGTATGACCTCGTCAAGATTAAGGAAGACGATAATCATGCCTTCAAGCTGCTCAATACGCCGAACGATTGCAGCATGGCGATGTCGAGAACGGCGCTGTAACACAGTTCTTCTGTGATCTAGCCAGTGTCTTAAGGCTTCATCTAATGAGAGAACCCGAGGCGTGACGCCATCGACAAGGACATTCATATTCATCGCAAAGCGCGATTCAAGCTCTGATAGCTTAAACAGAGTCTCCATCATGAGTTGCGGGTCGATAGTGCGCGTTCGAGGCTCAAATACAATCCGCACATCTTCCGCTGACTCATCGCGCACATCCGCAACCAGAGGCAGCTTACGCTCTGAGATGAGTTCAGCTAATTTTTCGATCAATCGAGATTTTTGAACGCCATAAGGAATCTCTGTAACAACAATAACCCAACCGCCTCGCGACAATTCTTCTTTTTGCCACCGAGAACGCACGCGGAAAGAGCCTCGACCCGTTCTGTACGCTTCAGCTATTTCTTCCTTTGTATCTACGATTACGCCGCCAGTAGGAAAATCTGGTCCTTGAACAAATTTCAAAAGATCATCGCTCGTGCCCTTACGATGCGAAATAAGGTAAAGCGCTGCATCACAAAGCTCGGAGAGATTATGCGGCGGTATAGACGTCGCCATTCCAACAGCAATTCCCTGCGCGCCATTAGCAAGCAGATTAGGCAAAGCTGAGGGTAAAACGATTGGCTCTTTCTCTTCGCCGGAATAATTGAGGGTGAAATCAATTGCATCTTCGTCGATTCCCTCTAGCAATAATCGGCTCACGGCCGTCATTCGCGCTTCAGTATATCGATATGCCGCTGCAGAATCGCCGTCTACGTTTCCAAAATTTCCCTGACCATCGACAAGCGGATATCGCGACGAAAAATCCTGGGCGAGTCGCACGAGAGCGTCATAAATGGCCTGATCGCCGTGAGGGTGGAATGATCCCATTACATCGCCGACAATTTTAGCGCATTTTTTAAACGGTGCGCCAGGATCGAGCCTTAAGATATGCATCCCGTATAAAATTCTTCGATGAACCGGCTTCAACCCATCTCTCACGTCCGGAAGCGCACGGCCTGTAATTGTCGAAAGGGCATATCGCAAATAACGCTCTTCAAGCGCTTCACGCAGATCTATAGGTGTCGGCGTAGTTTCGACGCCGCCAGCCTTGTTCTTACCTGCAGATCCGCCTTTTTGAGCCATTAAGTTGATCCTATGTGGATGCCGTCATTTTTGCTGAAATTCTATAATTCATGACTTAGAAATGTCTTGAAAACAACCAATCTCAACAAATCCCATCTCTCAAGTCATTGAACGCATGAGACTTTTGTTTCACTACACGATTCTACGCGCGCACCTAGGCTCTATTGCGCTTCCAGTTGCGATGCAAGCGATTGCATCACAGAAAGCCTAGTAAAATATTCCATTGGTCATTTTTTTAAAATTATGCCTCAATCTTGCTTGCGAGAACGCGGTAAAATCCTTAGAACGCGCCATCAACGAAGCCGTGACTGTTGCAAATTAATGAAAAAATTCGTCATCAATTTTACTTTAATGATGCTTACCGCCGCCTCCGCAAACGCGGCTGAGCCGCTTCTTGCCGCAAACACAACCTCTGCGCCCTCTGCTACCCAAACCAAGGGGAAGGTTATAGAGCAGCCCAGAGCAGAAAATCCGCTTCAAGCGCTGTGTCGAGAGATTTTTGTTGATGTAGATGAAGGCTATGGCGTCACGAGTAAGCAACCACGCACTGTCTGCGAAGAACCTCGTTAAGGAAAGGCAGGATTCCCTCAGGCGGCAAGGCGACTTAAGGCGTCTATATAAAGGGCCCGCGAAGAGGGCAACGTGACACCACGCGGCGCCAAAACATCTCTGACTAAAAAATATCCCGTCAACCGAAATGCTCCGCTGATATCCTCAAACGAAGCTCTTTCGTCAATATTTTGTAGAAAAGCTGGATAAGGCAGCAATCTTTCTCTCCAAGGCGCGCCAGCATTACGACTGACGACGCGCCCTGATTTTGGAGATACATAAGCCAAGTCTTCTTTTTCGCCAGTCAACACACAAGCCTGCAAATCCAGTCCGTAGCCAAGAGCGCTTAACAAAGCTAACTCAAATCGGGCCATTTTTACCGCTGCGCTGTTACGGACACAAAACTCCACAATAATTTCTTCTGCTAATTCGAAGAGATCCTCATGCGGATCTCTCTCCGGCAATAGACGCATCAAGGATACGAGAGTGGCCAGACCATGGAGTGTCGGACCGCTGTCAAGAAAGCGCGCCGCCCGTAACTCAATCGGGTCGACAACAAATGCGCCTAACTGTTCTTCCAGTCGCGCGCGCCAAGTAGCCCTTACTCGATTGCCAGATTGTAAAATTGCTCGCTGTGCGCGGGAACGACCTCCTCGAACAACGCCGAGGCACCGGCCCCGTGAACGCGTCATGATTTCAAGAATGACAGAGGTCTCTCCATATTTGCGCGCGCCGATGACAAGCCCAATGTCCTGCCATTCCATTTAACCCCACTCCATCTCATCCTCAGCGATCGTTAAATCTCTGATAATTTAATTTCAGGCGAATATTCTAAATCGTCAACGTCCTTTGTAACTGCCTGACCGCAGATGACGCGATTTTGTGTTGGATCGAATGTGAGAGTTGGCGCACCATAAAGCGTCCAGCCTTTACTCAGCGCCTCTGAGACTCGATGACAAAAGCTCGCATCATCAGGTCCCGTGAGATAACGATAAACGGTCGTTACTCTGCGTTTCTTAGACATAATGCGCCCTCATAGAACGAATCATTGGCGGTTGTATTATTATGGATCTTTAGGAAACTCCAAACGCATCTCTCGATAGCGCTCAGGATCATCCGCCCAATTTTCACGCACCTTAACAAAAAGAAATAGATGCACCGGATGACCTGCTGCTTCAGCAATTTCTAGTCGCGCCGCCTGACCAATAGCCTTGATCGTACGTCCTGCTTCACCAATGATAATCTTCTTTTGCCCATCTCGCGCTACAAATATCGTCTGCTCTATACGAGCCGAGCCGTCTTTTTGCTGAGACCAGAGGTCTGTCTCGACCGTGGACTGATAGGGGATCTCGTCATGCAAGCGGTCATAAATTTTCTCGCGCGTTATTTCTGCCGCGAGTAAACGCAAAGGCGCGTCTGAAAGCTGATCTTCTGGATAAAGCCACGGCGAAACAGGCATGAGCTTGCCGATGGACTTACGCATAGCATCAACGCCATCTCCTGTTAGAGCTGAAATCATAAAAACTTCTAAAAATTTTTCTCGGCTTGTTAAATCTGCAACAAGCGCTAACAATTTTGCCCTTGCAATTAAATCAATTTTATTAATCACAAGTATTTTCTTAGTTTTAAGTTGCAATAATTGAGACAATATCGCCTCAACTTCATCATCAACGCCTCTTCGCGCATCAATTAATAAGGATACAACATCTGCATCTGCTGCGCCGGAAAACGCACTTGCCACCATAGCTCGCTCTAGGCGCCGCTTAGGCTGAAAAATACCCGGCGTATCAACCAGAATAATTTGTGATGCTCCATCAATCGCGATCCCACGCACGAGCGCGCGCGTTGTTTGAGATTTACGCGAAACGATAGATACCTTTGCGCCGACTAATTGATTGAGCAATGTCGACTTGCCTGCATTTGGCGCGCCTACAAGAGCAACAAAACCACATCGTCTCTGGCTCTCAAGGTCAATAGAATTGGTCACACACTGCTCTTTTCATTTATATGGGGATCAATTTTCTCTCGCTTAATAAAAGCCGTTGCAGCCGCCTGCTCAGCCGCGCGCTTAGATCCCCCTATGCCAATAATTGGTTCAAAGCCAGGAAGTTCAACGGCGATTTCAAATCGTGGCGCATGGTCAGGACCATCCCGTAAAACAAGTCGATATTGCGGCGTTGGCAACCGACGCGCTTGCGCCCACTCTTGTAATGCTGTTTTTCCATCGCGAAGGTCTGCAGTTGCGGAAAACATTCTGTCACGAAAAGCTTTTTTTATGATTTTGGCCGCAGCGTCTATTCCGCCATCAAGATAAACGGCCCCTATTATGGCTTCACAAACATCACCTAGGATCGCTCGCTTCGTGCTTCCGCCTGCTTGGGCCTCTCCCTCTCCAAGCTGAATATAAGGCCCGACACCCCAGATTTGCGCTGCCTCCGCGCAGCTTTCCTTCCGGACAAGCGCAGCCAAGCGACGCGATAATTCACCTTCGCTTTGGTCTGGGAAAGCTTCAAACAACATATGCGCGACGATTAAACCTAATACGCGATCGCCTAAAAATTCCAAGCGCTCATAAGAGATCGATCGATCTGTTGAGGCGCTGACATGTGTCAGCGCCCAACCCAGTAAACGGCGGTCAGCAAAAAAGTGGCCCAACTGGTTTTCTAGGGGGCCATAATCAACTTTCATACGCACGTTAGCGCCTTTAATGCGCTGCGTGAAAGAGACGACTCCAGCGCACCGACCATGGCCAGCGCCAAAAAGTAAGCGCGGACTCGTCTTTCTTTACCGAGAAGAAAACAATTTCTGCGCGGCCAACAAGATTAACAAAAGGCACATAACCAACACCGCCAAGATCCGGAGGAATCCTGGAGTCAGTCGAATTATCGCGATTATCGCCCATCATAAAATAGTGCTCAGGCGGGACGACAAAGAGCTCTGTATTGTCGTTTATTCCGTGATCGCCCTCAATTTCTATTATTGTATGCTCCACGCCAGGATGATCTGCATCCCCAGGCAAAATTTCTTTGTAGGTTGAGACTGGGACCTCTCGCCCTTCTCGATTTTCAGTATTCGCTTTTTCAATTGGCTCACGCGGAACTATCACACCGTTAATATAAAGCCGGCCCTCAATGACCTGAATACGATCGCCGGGCAGACCAATCACCCGTTTAATGTAATCTGTTTCATTATCCCTCGGTAATTTAAAAACAACTACATCGCCCCGCTTGGGAGATGCGCCCAATAGCCGTCCTGAAAAAACATTGGGACCAAATGGCATAGAGTAATTTGAATAGCCATAGGCGTATTTTGATACAAAAACATAATCGCCAATCAGCAATGTCGGGATCATCGATCCTGAAGGAATATTGAAAGGCTGAAAGAAGAGCGTTCTAATAACGAGTGCAATCGCCAGCGCTTGGATGATGACCTTAACTGTTTCTAGTAGGCCGCCATCTTCCTGGGCTTGTTTTGTCGGATTTTTGCTCAACCCGCGCTCTCCTTAGTTCTCGTTAGAGCCGGGACATGACCCGACCGTAAAGCTCCGCTTAGCACGGCACAGCTTCAATGAGAACCTGGGCTTGTGCGAAGGGAAATTCGTCTGTTAGCGTAAGATGGATAATGATTTTCATCCCGGCTGGCGTCATTTCCTGAAGTTTTTGCGCCGCACGCCCTGTCAGCGCCATTGTCGGACGGCCAGAGGCGAGATTGACCACACCCAAATCTTTCCAAAAAACCCCGTCGCTGATGCCCGTGCCCAATGCTTTTGCGCAAGCTTCTTTCGCAGCAAAACGCTTAGCGTATGAAGCCGCTCGGCCTGCCCGGAGATCTGATTTTTTGCGCTCCACATCGGTAAATAATCGATGCGTAAAACGCTTATCATAACGACTTAGAGCGCGTTCAATCCGCCGAATGTCGCAAAGATCATTGCCAAAACCTACAATCACGACGCGCGCACCCGACCTTCATTCATTGCCGTTCGCATCGTGCGGATTGCGTCACTAAGCCCAACAAACACCGCTTCTCCAATCAAGAAATGACCGATATTCAATTCGCTGATCTGAGGAAGCGTAGATACATGACGCGCAGTATCATAGTCTAATCCATGTCCTGCATGAATTTCTAAGCCAATCTTAGCTCCGTAAGCCGCCGCTTTTTTAATGCGTTCAAACTCTTGTTCGGCCTGCTGAATATCATTCATTTCCACGGCATGACACCAAGCGCCAGTATGTAACTCAACAACCTTAGCCTTAACCGAATGCGCAGCGTCAATAACCTCTAAAGTTGGTTCAACGAACAAGGAGACTCTTATGTTTCTGCGTGTAAGTTGATCAACATATGCAAGGAGATAATCATGGGCGCGTATGACATCGAGCCCGCCCTCCGTCGTTCGCTCTGTTCTTTTTTCTGGAACGATACATACTGCGTGCGGCCTAACGCCAAGCGCAATATCAAGCATTTGCTCAGTCGCCGCCATTTCAAAATTCAACGGCTTGGAGATTGCCTCTTTGAGGCGCCCCATATCTGCGTCGGTGATGTGACGCCGATCTTCGCGCAAATGCGCGGTGATGCCATCGGCTCCGGCATCTATGGCAAGAAGAGCCGCGCGCAACGGGTCAGGACGGGGACCACCCCGCGCATTACGAATAGTCGCAACATGATCAATATTAACCCCAAGCCTCAAATATGAATTTGTCATCTTAATTATCCAATAAACCGCTCTACCTTGCTCACAAGAGGGCTTTCTCGCAAACGAGAGATAACGGTTGTAAGGTGTTTCAAATCGGCAACCTCGAGATCAAAAATCATTTCTCTAAAATCAGGGGAATGCGCTTTGAAACGAATGTTATCAATATTTGCGCCTGTTTCACCAATCAATGTCGCCAATGTTCCTAACGTGCCCGGTTCATTTAATGCAGTGCTAATAACGCGAGCTGGAAATAGTTCACGCGTTTCCGCATCAATATCCCAGCGCACATCAAGCCATCTTTCAGGCTGATCATCAAAAGCGGTTAGAGCGGGGGATTGGATCGGATAGATTGTTACACCTTCACCTGGGGTCAAGATACCGACAATCCGATCGCCAGGCACCGCGCCCCCGTTAGGCGCAAAACTTACTGGCGCATCGCCGCGCAGGCCGCGAATTGGGATCGCCGCTTTACTTGCGTCAGGGGATTTAAAAACAACATTTGCATTTGTTTTCACACCAAACCACCCCGGTTCGCCCGGGCCAATATGTGTTTGATTAATTTTGCGCTCTTCAGTGAAATCCGGATAAACGGCCTTGATGACATCTCCTGAATAAATCTCACCTCTTCCCACCGCAGCAAGGACATCTTCTACCGAGTTTCTGGCAAGTCGCGTTAACACTGGTTTTAATTTGTCGTCAGAAATGACGCGATTAACCCTCTCAAAAGCCCGCTCAACGATTTGACGTCCCAGACCAGCATATTGTCGTCGCACCGCTTCTCTTGTGGCGCGCCTGATTGCAGCGCGCGCTTTTCCTGTCGCGACGGCAGACTCCCAGGCGGTCGGCGGGATATGACCCTCAGCGCGAATAATTTCGACTTCATCGCCATTTTTTAAATGTGATAAAACTGGCGCAACCCGACCATTAATTTTTGCGCCTACCGCTGAATTACCTAGTTTTGTATGGACTGCATATGCAAAATCAATCGGCGTCGCGCTTCTAGGCAACGCAATCAATCCGCCTTTTGGCGTGAAGCAAAAAACCTGATCTTGGAATAACTCAAGGCGCGTATGTTCAAGAAATTCCTCAGGACTATCGCCATGCGCGAGCAGATCGAGCGTCTCCTGCAGCCAACGAAACGCGCGACTCTCTTTGGCTAATTCTTCGCGACCTTCTTCTCCAGTTGCATCCTTGTATAAGGCATGCGCCGCTATCCCAAAGCGGGCAATTTCATGCATTTCAGCCGTGCGTATTTGCAATTCAACGCGCTGATGGCCTGGACCAATGACTGTTGTGTGCAAAGAGCGATAATCATTTTGCTTGGGCGTTGATATATAGTCTTTAAACCGACCCGGCACACTCGGCCATTTTGTATGAATGAGTCCTAGAGCCTGATAACAATCTTCAACTGGCCCAACGATAATTCGGAAACCAAAAATATCAGACAATTGTTCAAAAGAAATAGATTTTCTTTCCATCTTTCGCCAGACGGAGAATGGCGTTTTCTGCCGACCAGTAACAGCAGCTTCGATTCCACGATCTGTAAATTCCCGCCTGAGTACTTCTTCAACACGCTTGATAGCGCGTCCATTCTTAGTGCGTAGATCATGCAATCGTTCAGCTATTGCTTTAAAGGCCTCTGGCGACAGATGACGAAAAGCTAATTCCTCAAGTTCCTCGCGCAATCTTTGCATGCCGATACGGCCTGCTAAAGGCGCATAAATATCCAATGTTTCTTGCGCGATGCGCGCACGCTTTTCGGTCGGAACATGATGCAATGTGCGCATGTTATGGAGACGGTCAGCTAGCTTAACGAGCAAAACGCGAACGTCTTCGGCGACAGCAAGTAATAATTTACGAAAATTCTCGCCTTGGCGCGCTTGTTTAGAGACGAGGTCAAGCTTTTCAATTTTAGTCAGACCATCAACAAGCTTGCCAATCTGCTTACCAAACAGCCGATCGATTTCTTCTCTAGTTGTATCGGTATCTTCTATCGTATCGTGCAAAACAGCTGCGACGATTGTCGCATCATCGAGTTTGAGGTCAGTAAGAATGGCCGCGACTTCAAGCGGATGAGAAAAATAAGGATCGCCAGAGGCTCGTTTTTGCGCGCCATGCGCTTTCATAGCGTAGACATACGCGCGATTAAGCAAGTCTTCGTCGACGCGCGGATTATATTTCCGCACTCTTTCGACGAGTTCATATTGACGCATCATTTGGGGCGGCCGGGGCTCATGCATCGCGTTAGGCTGCCGCGTTACGCATGAGTGAGCTCAAGGACATAAAGCAGACAGCCAAAGACAATAATTCAGCAGGACCTTAGACCAGCTTAATCCGCCACACCATCAAGGAAGTGCAATTTCCGACTCTAGAAGCTTAAAAAAAGCTTATTCGCCCTCTTCTTCGACCTCAGCCGGAGGCACCAAGCCCTCTAGGCCGCGCAGGAGATCCTCCTCCGTCATCCGGTCAAACTGGGCCTCTCCGTCAAAGTCTACCCCTGTAGCGGGGGTTAGGGCGGGCGCAGCTTCAGCTTCCGGCTCATCCACCTCCACATGACGCTGAAGGGAATGAATAAAATCTTCTGAAAGATCTTCAGGAGAGAGCGCTGTCTCTGCTATTTCTCTCAATGCGACAACAGGGTTTTTATCGCGATCACGATCAACCAAGATCTGCTGACCAGAGGAGATTAGTCGCGCCCGATGGGCCGCCAGAAGCACGAGATCGAACCGATTTTCGATCTTATCAATGCAGTCTTCTACGGTGACGCGCGCCATTTCTCTAAGGCTCCAAAAATGATGGGATAGGGGCTGATACGCTAGATTGAGCTTCAAGGCAAGAATGATGCGATGAAGAATTATGAATGACGCTTGAGATATGGACGGCAATTTGCGCGTTTAATGGGCGCCGACGCAATACTGTCCAGGATATACGCGGCGCTCTCTGTCCTATTTTGTTGCGCTATGAATCCTTTCTATTTTCTGAGCAATAGCCAACAAAAGCCCTTGACCTTGGCCCCCATCAGGGCGAATTAACAGCTACGAGACTGGCGCAATTGCCTGCGTCTGAGGTATCGGTTTTCACGAGCTAGAGTAAAAACGATTATTTCCAAATACAACAGCTTTCAAAACGACTCTTTAAGACAGGCCAGCCGCCAGAAAAAATAAGGGATTACGCTCAAATCGTTGTAACGGGTTGTCGACGAAGAGGCCAAGGAACGCGATCCCTCAATTGATGATGAAAACCCAATTGCGAGAAAAAAATGGCTAATACTGGTGAACGCATTGCACTTTTTATCGATGGCGCAAATTTATACGCAACAGCTAAATCTCTTGGTTTTGATATTGATTACAAGCGGCTCCTTCGTGAATTTCAAAACAAAGGAAGACTGATCAGAGCCTTTTATTATACGGCTTTGATTGAAGACCAAGAATATTCTTCAATTCGACCTCTTATCGACTGGCTTGATTATAATGGCTATGCTGTTGTGACCAAGCCGACGAAGGAATTCGTTGACTCGCTCGGACGACGTAAAGTCAAAGGAAATATGGACATTGAACTTGCTGTTGACGCAATGGAGATGGCCGATCATCTTGATCACATCGTTCTTTTTTCCGGCGATGGAGATTTCCGCTCACTCGTAGAAGCGCTTCAACGTAAGGGCGTTCGCGTTTCTGTTATCTCTACAGTAACGACACAGCCGCCAATGATCGCTGATGAATTGCGCCGCCAAGCCGATGAATTCATAGATTTGATTCATTTAGCCAACAGAGTTGGTCGCGATCCTGGAGACAGATCGGATCGCCCGCCACCGCCAGTGCGTCAACAAGAACGCCGACCAGTAACGCCCGGCAGCGTGCCCAGCGAGGGTGAGCTTGAAGACGATGATGAAGAATAAGCAAAGCTAATGTCAGGCGCTGCTTCGGCGATTTAGTCTTAACTCAATTAGACTTGCCGGAGCAGAGCTATCCTTTATCTCTAAGCAAGCGGCCTTTTTCTCTATTCCAGTCTCGCTTCTTCTCAACTTCCCGCTTGTCGTGCAGCTTTTTACCTCGCGCTAAGGCAAGTTCTAATTTAGCGCGCCCTTGAGCATTAAAGTATAATTTGAGCGGCACCATAGTCATGCCCTCACGCTCGATTGCTTGAGATAATTTCGCTAATTCTCGCTTCTTCAAAAGGAGCTTTCGAGGACGCTTTGGCGAATGATTAAAGCGATTTCCCGCTAAATATTCAGGGATATTGGCGTTAACGAGCCAAGCCTCTCCTTGATGGTCCACATGGGCGTAGCTTTCCGCTATCGTAGCTTTGCCTGTCCGTAAGGATTTAACTTCCGTACCTTTTAACTCAAGGCCCGCGTCAAAGCTCTCGCCAATCTCATAATTAAAACGCGCTCTTCGATTGTCTGCGACGATCTTAAAGCTGGGCTCCTTTTTCGTTGCCAAGGATCGTCCTCAATTCTTCGAACTTTTATTTTACAAAAATATCTAAACCAGAAGAATGTCACGCTAAGTCAGAGAAGTTCTGCGAAAGCCATCGCCGCACGTATGCGTTCTTTTGTCGCCTGCGTTGACCCAACCAACGGAAGACGCACGTCTTCCTTTACCTTACCAAGAAGCGATAGTCCGTATTTTGCTCCTGTTACGCCAGCTTCAAGAAAAGTTGCGACATGAAGCGGCGTTAGCTTGTCTTGAATTGCCAGCGCCTTTGCATAATCGCCAGCCAGACACGCATCTTGAAGTTCCGCACATAAGCGCGGCGCAATGTTCGACACAACGGAAATACAGCCATGCGCTCCTGCCGCCATGCAGGCCAGAGCGGTCAAATCATCTCCGGAGAGTTGTATAAATTCAGGGCCCATCGCTGCGCGTTGGAGCGAGATTCTTCCGATATTGCCGGTTGCATCTTTGACTCCGACAATATTTTTAAGCTCAGACAAACGCTGCATTGTTTCAACGCTCATATCAACAACTGAGCGTGGAGGGATATTATAAATTAAAATAGGAATCGAAACGGCGTCATTGATTGCCTTAAAATGAAGATACAAACCTTCCTGGTTAGGCTTATTGTAATAGGGCGTGACAATGAGAAGTCCATCTGCGCCTGCGCGCTCTGCATGACCTGCGATTGCGATCGCTTCTCGGGTATTGTTTGAACCTGCGCCTGCAATAACAGGAACGCGTCCGCGCGCAGCGCGAATTGTCTCCGTAATGACCTGACCGTGTTCTTCATGACTGAGGGTAGGACTTTCACCGGTCGTGCCAACCGGCACAAGCCCATGTGTGCCATTCTCTATTTGCCAATCGACGAGCGCTCTTAACGAGCCAAAATCGACCTCTCCATTAGCAAAGGGCGTGACCAACGCTGTGATTGATCCGTGAAAAATTGGCTTTTTGCTCATGGAAACAGTTATTCTCCTACGCCTCATCCCCGCCGCAATCTCATCGTTAGATCTATTGAGAAAACGCGGACGCCACTCTTAGCCGCTGGAAGCAGTCGAGAAAAGCCCTTAGGCGTCCTCCACAGTCTGATAGCCCGACGGGCTCCATAGTTAATGAATTACTCAGGATTTGAGCGCATCCTCGCGCGGCTCAGGGAACAAGCTGCTTATGATGTTGCCCCCACGCGTTAATCTTCGTCTGAGAATTCTCGCCACAGCGACAGTGATTGCACTCGTTCTGCCGGCTTATAGTGGCTTTGCGCCAAGCCCTGAGGGCGTCGAATCATTCAGCTTAGGGCCCTTCAGCACAGCGGCTTGGCGCAAGCGCGTTGGTCAACTTGAAGAGACGCTGCGCGGAAACTTAATCGGCTTGCCGGTAGAGGAAGAAGCAGCCCACCCCGCACAAACGCCGCTACTCAGCGCTGATGAAGCTACGGCTACAAGCGCGCGCGAAAAATCGCCAGCAGATTGGGCGCAAGACACTAGCCCACCCCCACAGGAAGAGAGCGCAGATGTGCTCGGCTCTGACGCTAGCGCTTTCCTTCAAGCCATCACCGCCTTTAAAGCTGCAGATTTCATAACGGGAGAATCCGCAGCAGCTTCCTTGCAGACGAATAGCCATGACACGGCGGCGCAATGGCTTGGCTTGAAGCTGCACCCGAAAGAAGCGGGCTTTAAGCGCCTTTCTAGTTTCCTGCTTTTACATCCGGGCTGGCCAGCGGCTGACTGGCTACATAAGCGGACAGAAGAAGCCTTATTCTCCGAACGCCACTCCGATAGAATTGTAAAATCCTGGTTTGCTAACAACCACCCAACAACAGCTTATGGCAAATTCCTCCTTGC
>OMIO01000045.1 GCA_900299115.1 Methylocystaceae bacterium
ATGTTCGGGGGACCTATACAAGCTTGGTCAGTGATACGGGTGCGCCGATCGGTGGATCGATTATAGGATATCAGGCCGGGAGCGTAATCTCTTTCACGGTTTTATGGCCGTCAAATCCGGCGAGAATTACAGCTTGGGTCGGGCAGTTGGTTGCGGATGAGCGCAGCCGTGTGAATGAGGAAGAACGTCTGGAGACGCTCTGGCAGATGATTGTTAATGTGGCGGATGCTCAGAACCCTGAGAGTTTATGGACAACAATACACGCAGGTTCGGATCATTTTAGAAGATGCAAATAGAAACTAAAACTAATCTTTGACCCGGATTAACTTTTGTAAAAGCGATGTTGTCTTATAGATTGCGCGCCGCCACCCGGGTTGCATTGTTTTGGCGGGATCACCGCACAGCCATCGCGCGCGGTCTTAAGCATTTGCTATAGAAGGCCCCAGTCGGCGCGGATTTGATTTAAAGGCTGATCGGCAATGCTGAAATAATCAATATCGCTGAGCGGATCTACGCGACAATTCTTCCCCTTGCGGATGGCGGCGACGACGCTCTCTACGCCACCCGGCGCAGAAAGCGTTTGGCTGTAGCTGTGGGTGACAAGGCTATGCAGTAAGCCTGTTTCATAGAGGCTAACAGCTCCAATAAAGCCGAGCGTCGCGCCGGCGGATTTGCTGGCGCTGGCCATAAAAGCCGTGACCTCCAATTCTCCGATGGCGGTGGTGTCGTAGTCTCCAATGACATGTAACCAATCATGTTGCGCGAGCGCAGCATTTGCGCCACCTATTTGGCCGGGTAGTTTAAAGCCGCGTTTCTCGTAAAAATTTGACAATTCTTTTCCCAGCGACCCCTTTGGGTGGCCAGCGAGTTTTGCCCAGCGTGCAGTTTCAGCCGGATCTTCTTCAACCGTCAGTGCATAGGCGGCATTACCATATTGCTGGAGAAGACGTTTGAATTGAGGATCTTCTAAAGCATCAGCTTCGCCGATCCAGTTTAGACGATAAAAGTCGACCGTTGCTCTGGTTTGGGCTTGCTCCGTGAGATCTCTCGCAAGAAGCAGAACGCGATTTTCGACGCCCAGTGATCTGGCCCATTCATCAATAGATTTTTGAAGCGCCGCTGGGATCGGCCGGCACATCATTTCCATCGTCGCCATTAATTCGACGAGCTCATATCTCTGTTGTTGATCGGTGATAATTCCCCCAACTTCTGCGGGCGTTGCAGGAGCCAGCGTATTAAAATCTGTTTTATAGCCAAGAAGCTTGTCAAAAAGAACGCCGAGGGTCTGGGGTTGTGTAGGTGTGGTCCAGCCATCCGGCATGCGACAGGCGCCAACAAGAGCCGCAGCAATAAGCGGGGCCTGCTCAGGTGAATTATGGATTAGGAACATGAGGCGTCCGACTGAATGTAATGGGGCATAATCCGGATGAAGCCACAGCGACGAATAACGATGGTTTTGTACGCCATGGCATCCGTTAATTTCACAATGTCATATATTTGGCAAGTATTGAAGATCAAACAAACAACATAATGTTCTGTAAATAATCAGTTCTGGCTTGAGTTGCTAAAAATACGCGAGATTATCCGAGTGATAAATTATTTGATTTCTCATTATTATGACGAATAATGATTTAATGGAATTGTATCCATTGAGTAAGTGTGGAGGCGTCTGAGATGAATATCTGATGTGGTGTTTTCGGCATAAAGAAAAGCGCGAGCAATATCATTCTTGCAGAAAGCTGCCGCTGCAGGAAATACGGCGTTATTTTGTTTTTGTCATTCTGTCTTCCGTAATATTTCTGGCATTGTCCAGTGACCGTTTGTCGGCGCAGGAAAATTACGTTGATCTATCAAAACAAAGAACGCTCGGCGATGTTCCAGGCGGAGTTAAAGATGTTGCCCGTCAGTATGGTGTAGATTCTCAAATATGGACCACGCAAATATATCAAGGAATAATTTCAGGCGATGATGGCGGTATATCGCGGTACGGTGGGAAGGTCGATAGTTTTTTCAAAATCACCCCAGAGAAACTTGGGATTTTGCCAGGCTTTCATCTGGATGTTCAGTATGAGCATTATTTTGGGCTTGATGTAAATCGACTGGATGATGCGCTGATACCTGTCAATACGGCGCAGGCATATTTAAGAGCAGGTGGGTATCATTCAGCATTGTCAATAACTGGCACTCAAAATTTAAGCGACGAACTTTCCGTTACAGTAGGTAAATTTAATCTTATGACGCTTGCCTCCAGAACGCCGCTGATAGGCGGTGGTGGTCTAAATACATTTATGAACAGAGCCTTCGCCCTGCCCTCCACAGGAGTTTCCTACACTTCTGATACGGGAGGTCCGGGTGATCGGGTAGTTTTGTCTTCCCCTTACAGTCTGGGGGGTATGGCGGAATACAAAAAGGATTTTTTGTCATTGGATCTATTTTTGACGGATCCCAGAAGCGCGCAGAGTCCACGAGTGATTCAGCACCCGTTTGAGGAAGGCGTCGCGATTGGCGGCGGCATAGGTTTTAAAACATCGTTGGCGGCGCTCAATGGAACGCATATGTTCAGAGGGGCCTATAGTAATGCGACAGGCATTAATCTGAGCGACATTTCAGATTTCAGTGGCCGATTAAATTCGATTAGCGGATCGGGCATTAAAAAAGGCTATTGGTTTGGATCCTATTATTTTACTCAAAATCTATTTCAAAGCGGTTCTGATCCAGAAAAAGGGTGGGGTCTTTTTGGATTATATACGCTTTCTGACGGTAATCCGACGCCAATCAAGTGGAGCATGCTTGTCGGCATAGCTGGCGATAACCTTTATGAAGGTCGTCAAGATGATCGATGGGGTATTGGATTTTATCATTTTGGCGTTAGTCAGCAGCTTTTGACAAGTTTGCAACAACTTGATGACCCCAGAAAAAGCGAAGGTGGGGTCGAGGCTTTTTATAATCTTGCATTAAATAAATGGTCGTATTTAAGCGCTGATATACAGGTCATTAATCCTTGGCATCCTGACAAACCCATAGAAAGCCTGATGTCATTGCGCATGCAAACGCGATTTTAAATGAATTCACATCATTCTAAAT
>OMIO01000046.1 GCA_900299115.1 Methylocystaceae bacterium
CTGCAGCAGGCGCGATGGGAATTACATTGCAAGGCGTTGTTGCTTTTCGTCGCGCGCCATTTCATCAGTTGGATCTTGCAGATCACCTTGGTGGCCGGCGCTTTGCTTCTCTCGATCTTTTCCCCCAGCTCATTGAAAAATTTAAAGCCCTGGGAATGAGCGATCAAGTCGCTCAAGCGCAGATCGCGCGCTTGATGAAACTGCAAGCCGCTTTGCTTGGATTGGGGGATGTTTTCTTTCTGGGCGGATTCTTGTTTGCTCTACTTGCTCTTTTTGTCTGGCTAGCAGCCAAGCCAACTATGAAAGTCCGTAAAAAGAAAGAAAAACTGCAGGATCTCAAAGCTAAAGAAATATTGGATGAGGCTTATTAATAAAAATCAATTATTCAATGAAGGCTCTGACCCGTCAAATTATCAAAGAGCGAGCGGTCCTGCGTTGAGACGTCAATATCCCCAACAGAGTCTGGTTTTTCCAGGTTACGATATTGAAATGGCTCAAAGGGTTGGATTTCTTTGTCTTTAGGTAGACGTTCGCGATCCCAACCGCCGCCTAAGGATCTAACGAGTAATACAGCTGACTCCAAAACACGCGCCTTAATTTTAACGCTGTTGATGCGGGCTTCAAGCGTATTAATTTGGGCATAGACGAGATCAAGACTAGAGATCAGGCCACCGCGAAACAGTTCCATAGTCAGATTCTGCTGTTCAAGAGCCGCAGCAACTGCAAGGTCCTGTCTCTTTGATGCTTCCGTCATACGATTTGTTAAACTCAAACCGTCCTCAACTTCACGAAAGGCATTAAGAACAGTCGCGCGGTATTTATCCTCCGTTTCCCGGTAAATTGACCATGATTGCTGTAATTCAGCCCGTCTCATGCCGCCTTCAAATATAGGGAGCGAGACCATTGAGCCATAGGACCAAAGGCTATTAGCAAGCGAAAAAAGATTAAAGGCTTTATCTTCATAACCCCCACCAAGCCTGAAAACAACATTAGGAAAAAAGGCGGCGCGCGCAATGCCAATAACACGATTTGCTTGCGCCATTTCGCGCTCGGCGCTTGCGACATCTGGGCGGCGTTCCAAAAGGCTGGAAGGGAGTGTGCGCGGCAGCTTAAATTTTGCCATATGTAGTTCGCCAACCGGCGTAATTTTAAAGCTAGATGCGGAGACATTTAAAAGAGCGGCAATAGCGTGTTCTGTAACTTCGCGATCCGCTTTTACTTCCTCTGATTTAGCTTCGGTATCGTGAAGGAGATATTTTACACGCGCCACATCAAGTTCAGAGGCAATCTTGCCATTGAACTGATCGGTTACAATTTGTAATGATTCCTTATAGTAATCAATTGATTGTTTGTAAACGTAACTTTGAGCGTCATAGCCGCGTAAAATATAATAGTTAGACGCAATCTCAGCCTGAAGGCTAAGTCGCGCTAACCAGTATTCGGCGGCGCGTTGTTGCGCAAGGTGGATTTGAGCGCGCGTTGAATTGCGAATAGCTGACCAAAAATCAGGTTCCCACGAGGCTAGGCCGCCAGTTGCCACGCGCGTGTCATAGACTGGGCTGCCAGGGTAAAAGGTTGTTGTTGGCGCACGAAAAAGTGAATTCGTGGATTGCTTATTGTCAGATGAGTCAGCATTCAAACCAATTTGCGGCAAAAGACGCGATTGCGCCTTCATCATCATATCCCGCGCTTGTACAAAGCGCTCTGCTGAAGCCTGCAGGCTCGGGTTTGACGCCATGGCCTGATCCTCAAGCTTATTGAGAATAGGATCATGAAAAAGTGTCCACCAATCGAGCCGGATTTCATCATCCGAGGGCCGGGCTTTTAAAAATGGACCAGAACCATGGTAGGAGTCTGGAACAACAAACTCAACAGGCTCATAGGGCGGAGCTAAATCAACATGCGGCACCGCATTGCAAGCCGAAAGCGCTAGGGCAAACGCCAACACCCCCAAGCCGCTTTTATTCATAAAGCGGTAGGTGTTTTTGAGCCAAGTGGCGTATTTGCCCAATTTCTTCATTCAGCAGATTTTGTCTTGTTAGTTTCTGTATTCTTCTTGATCGAGGGCTTTATCGTTTTATCCTCGTAGCCAGGTCTGGGCGTCACAATGCGTACCTTATCGCCCTCAAGCAGCGCAGCGCTTGGCGTTTGTACAAGCCTATCAGTGGTTGAAATTCCGCTGAGAACTTCAGTGAACCCATCCATCAATTTCCCAACTTTAATGGGTTTAAAGTGAACGCGATCTTCTGCATCCAAAACGGCGACTTCTGTCGAAGCCTCTTGGAAAACGAGCGCGCTAGAGGGAATGATAAGCGTATCGCCCTTAAGTGGGGCTGTAATTGTCACCGCGCCATAAGATCCAGGCCAAAGGGCGCGATCTTCATTATCTATCGTGAATTCTGTAATTGCCGTTCTGGTAATGGGGTCAAAGCCATTGGCTGAGGTTAGGAATTCCGCTTTGAAATGACGATCTGGCATTTGTGGGACAGTCACATCAGCCGTTAATCCAGGTTGTAATATATTGCCAAATGCTTCAGGGACAGAAACAAAGACACGCATTTTATGTATTTCGGCAACCGAAAACATTTCGGTAATTTGCTTCGTGTTGCTGATGTTGCCTTCTTTATTGATATAATCACCGACGTTGATGTTACGAGCGACGACAACGCCATCAAAAGGAGCGACGATTGTTTTAAATCTCTCCTGAGCGGTAAAATTATCAACATTGTGCTGAGCCGCTTGAACTTCAGCTGCTTCAGATTTCTCGTTTGCTTCATAAACTGAAATGGACTGTTCTGAGACAGCGCGTGATTTACGCAAGGCTAAATAACGATTTACTGTAACGACAGCGAGATTATATTTTGCTTTTTGAGAATCGAGCGCCGCTTTAGCCTGAGCATATTGTGCGTCTAGAATTGGCACGTTGATTTCTGCTAATACATCGCCTCTTTGGACTTTAGCGCCATAGTCTTTGTACCACATTTTTACATAGCCAGAGACTTGAGCGTAAATTGGCGCCAGATACCAGGCATCAATATTGCCTGGTAATGTGATTGTTTCGCTCGTTGGCCCAGGGCGCGCATGCGTGACAGCCACAGCCGGCATAGCGCCTTCAATTGTTTCGTCGCCAAGTCGCTTTGAATACATCAGACGAGAATATGTTTGATAAGCCAGATAGGCCCCAAGAGCGGCTGCTGCAAAAATCGCAATATTTTTAGCGGAGGGTTTTTTATCCATTTGCTTTCCCTTGTTGACCAGAGAAACGCTTGTAGACAAGGGCGTATACGCAGGGCACGAAGAACAGAGTTGCGAATGTCGCGAGGATTAATCCGCCAATCACGGCGCGTCCCAGCGGCGCATTTTGTGAATTACTCATGGACATAGGCACCATGCCAATGATCATAGCCGAGGCGGTCATAATGACAGGTCGAATTCGGGCAAAGCCTGCTTCTAGCGCTGCTTCAATTGCATCGCCATGCATCTCATAACGTTCGCGCGCATAGGAAACGACAAGAATTGAATTAGCCGTTGCTGTGCCCATACACATGATCGCGCCCGTCAGGGCAGGAACGGAAATATTCGTATGCGTAATAAAGAGCGACCAAGCAATGCCGGCGAGAGCGCCTGGTAAGGCGGTAATAATAATAAAGGGATCAAGCCAGGATTGGAAATTTACAACCATCAAAAGGTAGATCAAGACAATTGATGCAACGAGGCCGCCAATTAATTGCGTATAGGCGCTATGCATGGTTTCAGCTTGGCCATGAATTTCCATAGTCGCTGTGCGCGGCAATTCTTTTTCCAGACTTGCTGCAGTTTTTTTCACATCTTTTAAAACTGCGCCAAGATCTCTGCCTTCTGCAGAAACATAAATATCGAAGATGG
Source organism: Methylocystaceae bacterium (assembly GCA_900299115.1). GTDB lineage: Bacteria > Pseudomonadota > Alphaproteobacteria > Rhizobiales > Beijerinckiaceae > Methylocystis. The sequence continues at coordinate 3,886 of OMIO01000046.1, forward strand.
GTCGAATATCTGAGTGAGAGACAACCCCTGGCGTGCCGATTGGTGAGATTGAGGCGACGTTACCAAGAAGCTGAATTTCTTTTGCTTCAGGGCCAAGATTATCTTTATCAACCGGAATTGTGAGCAGATCGCGCACGCGATACATCTGCGGCTGCGGGGTATAGATATTCACTTGGTAGACGATGCCCGTTTTATGCTCAAGCCAATAAGTTTGATCGACCTGTTGACTGCCAGAGAGTGTCATCAGCTGATTATTTGCGATGTCTTTTTCTGTAACCTCTGTGCCCAGACTGAATGTGCGTTCGCCTTTAACCAAAATCGTTGGTTGTCGCATAACTTGCTGGATAACAACGTCTGCCGCTCCTGGGATGAGCTTTAACTTAGACGCGAGTTTGCGCGCATAGTCGTAATTTTCATACATATCCATGCCGATAATTTGCACGTCTATTGGCGATGGCGATCCGAAATTCAAAATTTTGTCGGTTAGATCCGCCGGTTGGAATGTAAATTCTGTGCCGGGATAAAGTTTAATTAATTCTTTGCGTAAAATGCGTCGATAATCCCAAACGGGTGAGGCTTCATTTTTAAGAGCAATTGTTATGTCGCAGTCTTGTGACCCGATCGTCGGTGTTGGAATGAAGGCCAGATTGTGTGGTCCATAGACCGGTAAGCCGCAGTTACTTACAACGCTCTCGACCTGATTAGGGAGTAGGCGCGCAATATCATTTGCAACAAGAGAGGTTATGCGAGAGGTTGTTTCAATACGTGTTCCTAATGGAGCGCGCATATGCATCTGCATCGTGCCAGTTTTAATTTCTGGAAAGAAATCTTGGCCGTTGAATAAAAATAAGGATAAGGAGGTAACGGCGAAACCTAAAAATATACTGATGAACTTATTTTGGTTCGCCAGGGCCATTTTCAAAATATCGCTGTAGCCATCTCGGAATCTTTGGAAACCCGCCTCAAATCCAAGTTGGAACCGCTTTAAGAATCCGGGGGGCTTTTCGTCTTTATGCGGCTCGCTGGGAATAGCTTTTGCAAAATGCGAGACGCCGCCAACATTTGCCTCGGCGGCTTTAACAGCATCAGCATTCGCGAGATCGTAAATCTGCTTGGCAGTCTCATTTGACGCACCGGCCGCGCCCTCAGTGGGCGCATGTCCATGAGCATGGGGCGAGCTTGGATCAACGAGAATATATTTCGCCATGGTCGGCACGAGTGTGCGCGAGAGAATGAATGAGGCGGCCATTGCAAAGATGACAGCTTCGGCCATTGGGGCAAAAAGAAATCCTGATACGCCTGTAAGCTCAAAGAGCGGTAGCCAGACCATCATAATGCAAAGCGTTGAGACAAATGTCGCGGTGACGATCTGATTAGCGGCGTCAATAATCGCAACTTCAATGGGTTTACCCATTTCTAAATGCGTATCGATATTTTCAATCATGACTGTGGCGTCATCAACGAGAATGCCGACGGCAAGCGCTAGGCCGCCAAGTGTCATGATATTAATCGTCTGACCTGCAATACCGAGACCAATAATGGCGCTCAGGATCGCCAAGGGAATTGAGGTGGCGATAATAACGGTCGCACGCCATGAGCCTAAGAAAAGAATAACGACAATACCCGTCAGGCCTGCTGCTAAGAGCATTTCGCGCACAACATCCGTGATTGAGTCTTTCACGAAAATTGAGGCGTCATTGAGCAATTTAACTTTAGTCCCTTCAGGACTAATTTTTTCAATTTCTGGAATAGCTGCCTTAACGCCGCTGACGACGGACAGCGTTGAAGACTCGCCATCTTTCATGACAACGAGAATGACGGCTTGCTTGCCCTTAACGAGAACGGCGTTCAATTGCGGGGGGCCAGCTAATTGAACGTCAGCAACGTCTCTAAGATAAATATTTGCGTTTCCAACGCGTTTTATGGGCAGGCTTTTGAAGTCCTCCACCTCCATTTGTTGAGCATTTGTCACCACCATCCAGTCAGTCGTTTTGATTTTCTGATCGCCCGCCGGCAGAACAATACTTTGATTGCCAAAGGCTTCATGGACATCTGAAACCGTTAAGTGATGCGCCAGTAATTGTTGCTGATTGAGCGAGACCAGCAATTGTTTGGGCATGCCGCCGTAGGGCTGGGGAACAATTGCGCCTGGGATCGTAACAAGAAGTGGACGAATATTGTTAAAAGCCATGTTAAACATGGCGGCCGGGGTTAGATTTTCATTTTCAATTTGTAGCATAGCGACTGGAACAGAAGAGGCGTCCAGTCGGAAAATCATTGGCGGAGAAATATCGGGTGGCAGCGCCTTGATGACAGTTTGAGAAATAGCGACGATTTCAGACTCAGCTGCGCCAAGCGGGGCGTCAGGTTGAAGAAAAATTTTAACGACACTAATGCCGTAATAGGAATGGCTTTCGATATGTTCGATGCCTTCCACAGTGGAGGTAAGCTGACGTTCGAAATAAAAGGTAATTCTGCCGGAGACGTCTTCTGGCAAAAGGCCAGCATATGACCAGACGACCGCAACAACAGGAATGCGAATGTTAGGAAACACGTCTGTCGGCGACTTGAAGATCGACATGATGCCGTAAAGCAAAATAGCGATAGCAAGAACAACGAAAG
>OMIO01000047.1 GCA_900299115.1 Methylocystaceae bacterium
AGCCTCCCAAGGCGAAGCCGAGCGTGCGGCGCGACTGGCTGTCTTATTAACTGAGCGAGGATTAGGCGGCGAAACGGCAGATCTCTCTCATCGATATGAGCGATTTCATCTTGATCGCGCGCCGCGCGCCCTCAACGCCAAGCGACTTGCGGCGACTTGGGCGAAGCAGGCTGAAGTAAGCGCAAAAGATCTCATGAATAATCCACGTGAGACACTGCTTTCAGATGGCGCTTTGATCGCATGTGCTTTTCCCGATCGATTGGCTAAATCTCGTGGCGTTAAGGGTGAGTTTCTTATGGCGAATGGGCGTGCGGCCTATCTTCATGAAGACCATCCCTTAGCGCGCGCGCCCTATTTAGCTGTGGCGGAAATTGTTGGTCGCGCCGCAAAAGGACAAATCCTTGCCGCTTGCGCATTAACTGAAGAGGAAATTCATGCGCTTGGAACGGATCGTCTTACTGTAAGCGATGAGACTCTTTTTGATTCTTCAAAAGGCGTGTTGAGAAGACGGAAAACCCAACGTCTCGGCGCTATTCGATTAAATGAGCAAAATCTTGCTCTTGAGCCGAGTTTAGATAACGCGATAATTCTTGCGCAAGGCGTTGCGCTTTTGGGCATTAGTCGGTTGCCTTGGACAAAAAACCAACTTCAAACGCGCGATCGTGTAAATTTTCTCTATCAAGCGGAAGGTCAGGGAAGCGTCTGGCCAGATTTATCTGATCATGCGCTTGAGAAATCAGTAGAAAATTGGTTAGCGCCTTTTATTATTGGACGCACATCCATTGCTGAGATTACTGAAGCGGATTTAACGCAAGCGCTTGCTCATTTCTTGCCATATGAGTCACTTATGCGTTTGGAGCGCGAAGCCCCGGCCTATTTTGAAACGCCGGCTGGATCGCGCCACGCGCTCGATTATTCTACTGCAAATGGACCGCTTTTATCTGTACGCGTTCAAGAGCTCTATGGCCTTGCAACACACCCAACCCTTGCCGGCGGGCGGGTGGCGCTATCATTGGAGATCTTATCTCCCGCGCATCGACCCATTCAAACAACACGCGATTTGCCAAGCTTTTGGAAGGGGTCTTGGCGCGATGTTAAAAAAGAAATGAAAGGCCGCTACCCGCGTCATGAATGGCCAGATGATCCAGCTTCTGCTCAGGCAACGCTCAGAGCGAGACCGCGTTCCAGCGCATCGTGATCCAAATAGGTTCCGATAGATTGAGATCTTTAGAGGAGAGATTAGTAGAATAGCCTCCGATTCGATTTTTATGACTTATTAAGGGCAGAAAATATGTTTCCGAAACCCGTGCAAAATTTGCATCAAAATACATTTGACTATGAAATGGCTCCGCTGGTCAAACAAACAGGATTTCGTGAGTATGATGCGCGATGGCTGTTTGGGCCTGATTTAAATTTGATGGGGGTGCAGGCTCTAGGTCTGGGTCTTAGCGTATTATTGCGTGAATTGGGCGTGGATCCTGAAATTGTAGTGGGGCACGACTATCGCAGTTATTCGGCGTCGATAAAATTAGCTCTTGTGAGCGGGTTGATGGCGGGGGGCGTTCGCGTTCGCGATATAGGTCTCGCTCTATCGCCCATGGCTTATTTTGCTCAATTTGCGCTTGACGTTCCCGCTGTCGCAATGGTGACGGCGTCTCATAATGATAATGGTTGGACAGGCGTAAAAATGGGCGCGCAAAGGCCGGTGACGTTTGGTCCAGAGGAAATGACGCGCCTTAAGGAAATTGTGCTTTCAGGAAATTACCCCATGATGAGCGGGGGCGCCTATGAATATGTTGAGAATTTTTCAAAACTGTATTTAGACGATCTTACGAAGCGTCCGCCTTTTTCACGTAAAATGAAAGTTGTTGCAGCTTGTGGCAATGGCACGGCTGGCGCCTTTGCGCCAAAAATGCTTGAAGCTCTTGGATGTGAAGTTATCCCATTAGATATTACGCCAGATTTTAATTTTCCGCGCTACAACCCAAATCCAGAAGATCTAGAAATGCTGCATGCGATTGCCGAAAAGGTGCGTGCGACAAAGGCTGATGTCGGATTGGGATTTGATGGCGATGGCGACCGTTGTGGCGTTGTTGATAATAATGGCGAAGAGATCTTTGCTGATAAAATCGGCGTGATGCTTGCGCGCGATCTGTCAAAAGTATATCCCGGCGCCAATTTTGTTGTTGATGTTAAATCAACCGGCCTGTTCGCCACTGATCCCGAGCTTATCGCAAGAAAGGTCAAGACAGAATATTGGAAAACGGGACACTCATATATTAAGCGCCGGGTTAATGACTCAAAGGCGCTTGCTGGTTTTGAAAAATCGGGTCATTTTTTCTTTAATGCGCCCATTGGCCGCGGCTATGACGATGGATTGTTAACCGCAGTGCATATTCTTGAGATGTTGGATCGTAACCCCGGTAAATCCATGGCGGATCTTTATCTTGCTTTACCAAAAACATGGGGCTCGCCAACAATGTCGCCTCATTGCGATGATGAAAAAAAATATGATGTCGTTAACAATGTGATTGCGCATATTGAAGGCATGCGCGCGCGCGGCGAATTATTAATTAATCAAAAAATTGAGGAAATTGTTACTGTTAATGGCATTCGCGTCACGGTAGCGGATGGCACATGGGGTCTTGTGCGCGCCTCCTCTAATAAGCCTGAGCTTGTTGTCGTTGTCGAAAGTCCGGTTTCTGAAGCTAATCTGCGCAGTATGTTTGCCGCTATAGACGCCATTCTTCGGCAAAATCCAGAAGTTGGCGCTTATAATCAGACGATATAATCTCTCTTGCATTGATCAAGATTTAAGGAAGCGCTTTGCATTGGATCTATCAGGGGACTATTGAGGGTTTAAGATTTTATACCCGGCTCCCAACACCCCAAAGCATCCATTCAAGCGATCGCCTTAATTTTCAATCTATTGCTTGGAGCTTACCAATTATTGGGCTGATCATCGGCCTGAGCGGCGCTAGTATTTTGCTCTTGAGTATTGCTCTTGGCTTATCGCCGATGATTGGCGCGATCCTATCTATTGCGACACTCATCGTCGTTACCGGAGGCTTGCATGAGGACGGTCTGGCTGATTTTACCGATTGTTTGAGTGGTAAATCGATTGACGATCGATTAGCGATTATGCGCGATAGTCGGATTGGCGCTTTTGGCGGGCTGGCTTTATTCATCGCGCTTTTGTTGCGCGTAGCAGCGCTGACGAATTTGGTTGAACACAGCCTGCTCGGCGCTTTAGGCGTAATCCTTATTGTTGCGCCGCTCTCTCGGGTTGCTGGATTAGCCCCACTCATTTTTATGCAGCCAGCGCGTCAAGATGGCGTCGCCGCTCATGCTGTTGCGCCATCGCCTCAAACATTTATTTATTTGCTCATAGCTATAACGCTGTTTGGTTTTTTACCCGCTCTTTGGCTTAGCCATCCAATGAATGCAATTTTTGCAACACTCGCGGCGCTAACAGGCGTGGGCGTCGTTCAATGGCGCGCCCAGCAGCGCTTGGGCGGTTATACTGGCGACGTTTTAGGGGCTGCGCAACAGCTTGCTGAAATCGGGGCCTTACTGGCTTTCAGCCTGAGTTAATTTCTCTTCTTGCGCTTGGTGTAAGCGCTCCGTCGCCTGGCGAACTTCATTTACCGCAGTTAACACTGTCTTGAGATTGGCATGCGGTTTTGTTGCTTCCAATGTAAGTTTTTGACGAAATAATCTTGCGCCAGCCTGGCCGGCAAAGAGGCCGAGAAGATGCCGCGTTATGTTCGACAGGCGCTCGCCTTTGGCCAATTCTTCTTCAATATAGGGACTTAGAGCGTCAATCGCGGCAAAATCCTTGGTAATGGCTGATGGCGCATTAAACAGTTCTGCATCAATTTTCATTAAAAGGGCAGGATTATGATAGGCGGCGCGTCCAACCATAACGCCATCAACATGCTGGAGTTGTTGTTTGATTTGCTGAATATTTTCCAGGCCGCCATTGATCGCCATAGGCGTGTTGGGAAATGTTTTTTTAAGTCTATAGACGATCTGATAATCAAGGGGAGGGATATCTCTATTTTCTTTTGGCGATAGGCGTTTAAGCCAAGCTTTTTGAGCATGTATGAACAGCGCATCGACGCCGGCTGTAATGCAACTTTCAGCAAGTTCAAATAATGCAATTTCGGGGTCTTGGTCATCAACGCCGATCCTGCATTTAACTGTTACGGGAAGACTGGTTGCATCCTTCATGGCTTTAACGCAATCAGCCACCAATTTGGGTTGCAACATAAGACAGGCCCCAAAGGCTCCATTTTGCACGCGGTCTGAAGGGCAGCCGACATTTAAATTAACTTCTGCATAGCCCTGGCTTTCAACGATTTTTGCTGCAAGCGTCAGTTCTTTTGTGTCGCTTCCACCAAGCTGAAAGGCGACGGGGCGTTCAAATTCATTAAAGCCCATCAATCGTGCCCGATCGCCATGAATGACGGCGCCCGTTGTCAGCATTTCTGTATAAAGACGCGCTTTACGCGTGAGGAGGCGATGAAAATAGCGACAATGACGATCGGTCCAATCCATCATTGGCGCGACACAAAATCGAATATCTTCAGGACGGATCATCTTTTGGCGCGCTTTAATTTTTGGTAAGTTGCTCAGGCGTTTCCAGCTCTTGCCTTTGTTTATCGTCTGTCCTACCACCCCTGCAAGCTTAGAGTGGACGGCGGCTGAAGCTTGATTGGATTTTAAAATGAAGCAGAAAGCGAAGATTGAAGCATTTCTGCGCGAAGAATTAGGCCGCGAGCGTCGGCAAGAGCATCCTCTTTTAATCTATCTCAAATCTAAGGCGCAGGAATTCTTCTGGACGCTGTCGCGTATTTTAGGCCTGAGCCATTGGCATGATGGCCAGTGGCGCACCCCTGATCCTCAACAGGCTGCGGCGTTAAGATCGGATCTTTCCGGCGACATTCCCCCGCCTGCGCCGACGCGTCGATTATTTATAGATATGACAGCGACGCATCGCTATCAAAAACATACAGGCGTGCAACGCGTCGTAAGAGAAATAGCGCGTGTTTGCGTGACATCGGGAAGCGCGATTCCAATTTTTATCGAAGATGGACGCATTTTTTCTCATTTTCGACATGAAAATCTTCCAGAAGAATTTGATCTCGCTTCAGGGGATCGGATTTTTTTACTCGACTCAGGCTGGGGCTCTTGGCGAGAATATTTAAAACTTATTGCGCAGGTCCGGGCTGTCAATGCAACGCTTATTGGATGCCTTTACGATATTATTCCGCTACTCTACCCAGCGGCTGTTGAAGAAGCTAATTGCGCTGCATTTCATCAATGGTTCGCGCATGTGCTTAGTCAATGCGATGCGATAATCTGTATTTCAAAAAGCGTTGCGTTAGATTATCTGGCGCATCTACAAGAAAGTCCTGTTCCGGATTTACGCACACGTCAATTGGGGTGGTTTTCGCTTGGCGCTGATTTTGAGGCAAAAAAAAATATTACGCCAACGCCAATTGTAGAAGAATTCATTAAAAATAAGCCAATTTTCTTTTTAAGCGTTGGCACGATTGAACCCAGAAAGGCCTATCCAATCGCGTTGGCGGCGTTTGAAAAACTCTGGGCGCAGGGAGATGAACGGATTTATGTTATTGTTGGTCGCGCAGGTTGGAACACAACCACGCTACAAAAACTAATTAAGTCACATCCAGAATATGGACGTAAACTTTATTGGTTTGCTGACGCGAATGATGCGGATTTGCGGCTATTTTATCAACAGGCGCAAGCTTTAGTTTTTCCTTCCTTTGCTGAAGGATTTGGTATGCCGCTTGTTGAGGCGCTTTATTATGGAGCCTCTGTTATTGCTTCTGATATCCCAGTCTTTCGAGAAGTTGGCGGTGAGGATGTATGCTATTTTTCTTTGCTTGACGCAGGCTCGTTACAAAAACAAATTTTAGCAATTGGGGGCATAGCTAAGAAGCATACGCGCCCTGATCTTGTAAGTTGGCCTCAGTCAGCGGCTCAACTCGTCGAGATGATTAATCATGAGCGCTATCAAATTAATCAACAGCAGTGGGCGGATCATTTTAAGCAGCGCGATCTTTCAATAAATTGATGCAAAAAATTAAGGCCCGCATCTTCGCGGGCCTTTGAGGGTGTTATGGGGAAGGGCTTAGACGTCAAAGCCACCGTCGCCCCCGCTATCAAAGCCGACGCTATCGTCATAGCCCGCATCAGAACTATAACCGTCGTCATAGCCGTTTGATCCATAATCGGCGTCTTGCGTTGCGTTGTGATCGCCGGGGTAGCCCTGAGCCTCATCACCATAGTAATTATTGATGATTGTTGTGTCGCCCGTTGGCGTATAGCCCGCGCCAATGCCTAAATTCGACATGCCGCCAAGACCAGGATGGTAGAATAGGCTGCGAATGCTTTCTGCGAGCAATACGCCGCCGGCAACGCCCGCTGCAGTTCCAAGCGCGCCGCGTAAAAAACCGCCGCCTGAAGCGTCAGGCGCATAGGCTTGTGGCTGAGGGGGTGGATAGCCGCCCATATTCTGTCCCCATGGACCGCTCGCTCTTGGCGCTGGATCTGCTGGGCGCTGACCAAAGAGGCCGCTTAAAAATCCGCCGCTTGCTTTGCTGTTGGCTTCCGTCAGCCGCGCTTCAAGCTGCTTGATGCGTGCGTTGGCGCCTTCAAGAGCTTGCTCTTGCACAATGACTGTTTGAGCAAGGAGATAGGGCGCAGCGGGAAGCGCCTTGACCTGATCATTAATAAAAGCCTGCGCCTCCTCATCTCTAGGGCCATTAGAGGCTGATTTAATGCGCTCAAAAAGACCGTTAAGCAGTTGGCGTTCTTCCGGTGACATGGGTAATTCTCCGTCTCTGTCGCTCAAAGGGCGACAGGACAGAATATGGCCAATAGCGGCGATCTCGCCAAGAGCGATCAAATGACCAAGACATTAAACTTTTGTCATTCGCCTGATAGCGCCATGTCGTCTCTGTGAATGATTTCGTCTGGTCCCTTAAATCCCAAGAGACCTTCAATTTCTTTTGTTGAGTGGCCCAGTATTTTGGCGGCGTCAGCGGCGTCATAGGTAACGAGGCCTCTGCCGATTTCGCTTCCCGAGCTATTGCGGATCAAAATACAATCACCCCGGGCGAAGGTTCCCTCAATCCTGGTGATTCCGGCCGGCAATAAGCTGCCGCCTGCGCCAAGCGCGCGCTCAGCTCCGGAGTCGATATGCGCTGCGCCACGGGGTTCCAGCGATCCAGCAATCCATTTTTTGCGTGCGGTTACCGGGTTGGATGGGGTTAGGAACCAGGTGCAGCGTTCTCCCTGACTTATCCGCTCGATCGGCGCTTCATTGCGTCCATCAGCGATCACCATATGGGCTCCGCCAGTAGAGGCGATTTTTGCCGCTTCAATTTTTGTCCGCATGCCGCCGCGAGAATATTGTGACGCCGCGCCGCCAGCCATGGATTCAATTTCTGCATTAATACGAGGGACGATGGGAATGTGACGCGCTGAGGGGTCATTGGCGGGCGGGGCTGTGTAGAGCCCATCCACATCGGACAATAAAATAAGTAAGTCGGCGCTCGCCATCGTCGCAACGCGGGCGGCAAGGCGGTCATTGTCGCCATAGCGGATTTCAGCTGTCGCTACCGTATCGTTTTCATTAATGATCGGTATGGCGCGCAGCGCTAATAGGCGCGTTAAACATTCTCGCGCATAGAGATAACGGCGTCGTTCTTCCGTATCGCCAAATGTCACAAGAATTTGTCCCGCAATCAGACCGCGATCAGCAAGGGCTTCAGCCCAAAGGCGGGCAAGGGCAATTTGACCAACAGCCGCCGCGGCTTGGCTATCTTCAAGCGGCAGAACGCCTGATGGAAAGCCCAAGACGCTTCTGCCGAGCGCTACAGCGCCAGAAGACACGACTAAAACATCCGCTCCGCCTCGGTGTAGCGTCGCGAGATCGTCCGCGAGACGAGAAAGCCATTGGCGTTTAACGGCTGCTTCTTTCGGGTCGACTAATAAAGAAGAGCCAACCTTCACGACTATGCGCCGAAAGGAGGAAAGGGATGGCGCTGTTAGACTCATGGGGTGCAGTAAATCTTTTATGTTTATTTAAAACTCTTGGGCGCCCGCAGGGGAGCGGCTGCGAGAGTTAGCTCAGACCCGGGGTTGCCGCAAATGGGCTTCATCACCGATTGGACGAGGCAATGATCTTTAAGTTTAGCTCACAAGTCCAATAACATGGGCCGCTGGATTTTTTATCTTTTTAAGTCGACGCAACCTCGACTTTTATTCGATCCTAATGGACCGAGTTCGTGGCAAGGGGATAAGTTGATGTCCCTAATGGGTTGATTTCATTGCAAGCTGATAGTTGTGTTGCGCGTATTTGTGCTGTGGCGCGCCGGGTAGAACGGCAAGCATTAAGGCGGCATAAACAACAGCTAAGCACTCAATCATAAGGAGCGTCTTGATGCTGAAGAAAGTATCTTTCTTTGTCTGACGACTTTTTACAACACGCGAAGAAAAGCGCATCCCATCCATCCGAATCATAATTTTTACTAGCGGTAAGTTTGGATGGAGAGGGTTAAGGATTGAATAATTCTACTTTTCCAATCTCTTTAGCGCTCTCGTCAAACGGGAGTGGCATAACAGTTGCAGAAAGTGATTGAGCTTTAGTTAGTTTTAAAAACATACTTCCTGTTTGAAAGACCAAACTGGATCAAAAGTAATTGTTTTTATTATCTGATAGGGTGTTGAGGCCTGTTCCTCTGGGGCAAAATTAAGGCAGAAACATTCATATTAAGGTCATGTTCGCGCTTTTAAAGAAAGATCACAAAATTTAAGCAATTAGATCGAATTGGGTGGTTCATTTTCGTCGCAACGGTTCTTCACGTTTTATCTTTTCTTGTGTTGAGCTTTGTCGCCCTTTCTTTGGGCTGGATGGCGGTTGTTGTGGTGTTAAAACGCGCCTCGCTTATTCGCCGCCACCACAATCAACATCAAAGACGATTGGCGAATGAGGCGAGCGCTGCTTAAGCCGCCGACGCCTAAATTTTTAGCCTAGCGCATTTAACGATCAGTTTTGATAGGCTAAATTTCTGCCCTCTAGCGGCGCCTTAGAACCGCTTTATGCCCAGCGAAACAGCTGGGAAAGATTAAAGTTTCAAGATTAGAAGTTATCTATATCTTATTGAATAATATCATTATAATTTGATATCCCTTCTTTTTTAGCTGCTTAAATTAAAAGCGCTTTTTTTTAATCCTCTTAATGA
>OMIO01000048.1 GCA_900299115.1 Methylocystaceae bacterium
ATTTAACATTTCGCACTCACTAACGCATAGCCATGGACTCAAGATTGCCCATAATCCACAAGCGGAGACGATCAAAAGCGCGCCTGAGGCCTTCTATCTCCGATTTCAGCCATCGGCTAATTAACCCGCTCAGGGAAGATGCGCCCTTCTGCTTTGCCCCCAAAAACAATGTTTCTGCTGGGCCTTAGCGCACAAAAGCGCCCTGGACCGTCTTTTTCTTCACAAAGACCCATAACAACTGGCGCTCTTTAACATTGTAAAACTGCGCCGATCCGGCGCAGACGATTTTAAATTTCACCTTTAACCTCACACTGAAGAAATTAAATAATCAAAGATAGCCTAAATTTATCAGCGGTCTTGCCCGCCATCGCCACCTTTGGCATGTTGGCGCTAATGAGGGAGGACATTTGGAATGATCCGGTTGTTGAAGAGCGCGCTCATTTGCCTACTGCTCGCTATGGGACTGCATACGCCAGCGCGAGCGCACACCCCGGATATTTCAACGGGCAAAGTCGCAGCGCAACCTAACCGTATCTATATCGTTGATATCGGCTTCCTCGCGACCGACTTGGAGAAAATATTCCAAGCGACCATGGCGGAGCGAATTGGCGCAGACCTCTCAGCTCCTGGCGTTTTAGAGACAGAAATAGGGAAATTGGTCGCAAAACGCGTTAGGATGCGTGGCGACAATAATCGCGCATGCTCTGAGACAATTGAAAAATCAGGCGAGGATCCAAACAATCAAGATAGCGCATTGGTTGTTTTGCGCTTTGACTGCGGCGCGACTGAGGGGCAAATTTTTTATGATGCGCGTCAACTCCTTGCCGCCCAAGGCCCTAAAGGCAAGCATCTTGTTACGCTAATTGGAACAGCCAATGCTGGCGAGACCATGCTCTATCCTAGTGATCCTGAGCTTGACCTCTCAAAACCTACTGAAACAACGCCGCAATTAATGTGGAAATTCTTACAAGCAGGCGTCGAACATATTGTCACCGGTTATGATCATCTTTGCTTTCTATTTGCCTTGATCCTTTGGGCCCATGGCGTCTGGCCTGTTGTCAAAATTGTCACAGCATTCACAGTTTCTCATTCAATAACATTATCACTTGCAGCGCTTAATATTTTTACCCTACCCTCTCACATCACTGAAGCTCTTATCGCCGCATCAATCATCTTTGTTGCAGCAGAAAATTTCTTTTCGCACAATATTGATAAAAGATGGCGTACTACATTTCTCTTTGGCTTTATTCATGGCTTCGGATTCGCAAGCGCTTTGACTGAGATGGGGGTCCCACAAGGCGCGGTCCTCCCAGCGCTTGCTGCTTTCAACATTGGCGTAGAGACTGGTCAGCTGGCGATTGTCTTAGCGGTTGTGCCAATTTTATTATACATTGATCAACACACTAAAGGCGCGCGTCATGAAAAATTTGTTTATCTCGCTTCGACAGCGATTGGCCTTTTTGGGTGCTACTGGCTATTGGAACGCATTGGTTTTCTTCCTGGCGCAGGAAGTTAGCTTTTCACGCGGACATACTCTCCTGGAGCCTCACAAATCGGCTTAAGCTTTCCATCGCCAGGTTGACGCGCTGTTACGCGCTGTGGCGCTTGAGCAGAAAGCCAGTCTAACCAGTTAGGCCACCAAGATCCTTTCGTTTCCTGCGCAGAGGCAACCCAGTCCTCATAATTTCCAACGGCAGGGCCATTGGTCCAATATTGATATTTATTTTTTGACGGCGGATTGATCACGCCAGCAATATGCCCTGCGCCGCCAAGCACAAAAGTTACAGGCCCGCCATAAAGTTTCGCACCACGAAATACAGATGGCGCTGGCGCGATATGATCTTCCCTGGTGGCAAGCTCATAAATCGGAACCTTAACATTACGCAGGTTCAATTTAATGCCGTCAATAATCATTTCGCCTCGGGCGAGAAGATTTTCGACATAACAACTCCGCGTATAAAAAGAGTGATTGGCGCGCGGAATACGCGTACAATCTGAATTCCAAGCAAGTAAATCAAATGCTGCTGGCTCAACGCCTTTCATGTAATTATCGACAACATAGGTCCAAATAAGTTCATTCGGTCGCAACATATTAAAAGCATTCGCCATCTTAACACCATCAAGATAGCCCGTCTTAGCCATACTTTCATCCATTGCCGCAAGACGTTCTTCATCAAAGAAAATCTGTAAATCTCCCGCATTGGAGAAATCAACTTGAGTGGCGAAAAAAGTAACGCTGTCGATGCGATCATCCCCGGTCGCCGCCATATAGGCCAATGTTGTCGCTAATAGTGTTCCACCAACACAATACCCAGACGCTGCAATTTTACGTGCGCCTGTTGCTTTTTGAATGACATCAAGCGCCGTTAAAATACCCTCATGCATATAGGCTTCGAAACCTTTCTCCGCCTTGCTTTCATCCGGGTTAATCCATGAAATTATAAAAACAGTCAGACCTTGCTCTACCGCCCAACGCACAAAGCTCTTCTCTTTATTGAGATCTAACACATAAAATTTGTTAATCCACGGCGGCGTAATCAAAAGGGGGCGCGCATAAACTTCGGCAGTCGTTGGCGCATATTGAATCAGCTCCATGACATCATTACGCCAGATAACTTTTCCTGGCGTATTAGCCATATTAACGCCAAGAACAAACTTATCTTCGTCTGTTTGACGAATTTTTAATATACCATGTCCTGCAGAGATATCCTCAACAAGCATTTTAAAACCGCGAACAAGATTTTCGCCTTTAGCCTCAACTGTCGCACGTAACAGTTCGGGATTAGTGGGCACAAAATTAGACGGTGAAACTGCGCTCGAAATGAGACGTGTGTAAAAAGCCGCCTTTACACGCGTTTGAGAATCTAACCCCTCTGTCTTATCGATGAGTTCTCCCGCCCAGCGCGAGGTGTAAAGGTAAGACTGTCTCAACCAATCAAAAAAAGGATTTTCCTGCCATTCAGGCGACGAAAACCGCTTATCTGCCGGATCAGCCTCAACAACGGGGGGCGTCGCCTCTCCTGAGTAACGCATTAATGTTTGCTGCCAAATATCCGCCAGACCGCGATAGAGCTGGGCTTGTTCTATCGCCGCACGTTCGGGCTTTGATATCCAATATTCAGCAACAACGCCTAGCGCTTTTGTTGCATCCGCGACGCTTGCAGCTAGTTCACTCCGTGTTTCTTCTGCATCAACGCCGCCTAAAGCGACAGCAAGCGCTTTTCTTCCCTGATCGACAAGCTCCGCCATATTTTCGGCTAAAGCGCCAAACTCTACACCCGGCATCATTGTCTCAAGAGCTGGTTCAGTAGGCTGTTTTGACTGATCTAATTTTTTTTTCTTTTGGGACAAATTAGGCTTAGTCGAGACTGATTTTGATGCGGCGGACTTAGTCTTTACTTTTAAATCATCCTGAGAAGGAGGCGGCGCGGCTTCTACGTCAGCTCGGGTTAATTTTGGGATTTTCTTGGAGCTCTTCGACGACGCAACACGTTTTACGCCGTTCGTATTTTTTACTGAGCCTTTTTGAGTCTCAGCTCTTTTTTTCTTATTAGCTTCCTGATCCAAACCCATGTCCATTCCTATGTGTCACGCAAATTGCAAACCGACGATAGTCGTCTCATCAACGCTGGAGGCAACGCCTAGTCAAAATTAAAAGGAGCGCGCGCAATATACTCAAAAATCGAGGCGAAGAATACCGAGCAAACCCTGCGCCCAAGTAAATCCCGATCTATGCAGATAACTTAATTCAATAATAATATGAGCTATTTGTGACCATGCGTAGGGAAAATTAACCCCCGAGACATCATGTCGCGCGCCTGGAGGTTTTGGCCCAAGAAAAACACCTCATCAGCTTAGAGTTAAATACTCCAATGTCAGCCCATGCGCTGAAGCCACTGGCGCGGAAAGTAATTTACCTCCCGCTATTTCTAGCCCGCAAGCTAGCGAGGGATCTTCTTTAAGCGCTTTACGCCATCCCTTGTTCGCTAGGGCAATGATATAGGGGAGAGTGGCGTTATTCAGCGCAATTGTAGAAGTTCGCGGCACAACGCCAGGCATATTTGTTACACAATAATGAATCACGCCATCAACAGTAAATACCGGTTGAGCATGGCTTGTGGGTCGCGATGTTTCGCAACACCCGCCCTGATCGATAGCAACGTCTACGATCACAGATCCTGCCGACATACGCTGCAGCATAGACCGGTTAATGAGGATAGGCGCCCTCGCGCCAGCAGTTAATGCAGCACAAATAACAAGATCAGTCGTTATTAACGCCTCAGAGATTGATTGTCGTGTTGCAAAAAGCGTCTGCGCCCGAAAGCCAAAACGCGCCTCCGTACGACGTAATGCATCAACATTATGATCCGCAACTAAAACGCGCGCGCCCATGCCCAGGGCGATCGCTGTTGATTGAAGTCCAACATTGCCCGCGCCTAACACCAATACTTGAGCTGGTGGAGCGCCCGGCGCGCCTGAAAGAAGAATACCTCTTCCGCCATTTTCTTTTTCAAGAAAACGCGCCCCCATTTGTGGGGCAAGACGTCCGGCAATTTCAGACATGGGGGCCAAAAGAGGGAGACCCCCAGCTGAATTTTGTACTGTTTCATATGCAATGCAATACGCGCCGCTTGCTATTAGACCGCGTGTTAAATCAGCGTTTGCCGCAAGATGTAGATAGGTGAATAGGAGTTGGTCGGGACGTAACTGTTTAATCTCATCCTCAAGCGGTTCTTTCACTTTCACTATCATTTCTGCGCGCGCAAAAATTTCAGCCGCAGTCGCAACAAGCTGCGCGCCTGCACGCAAATAGCTATCGTCTGAAAAGCCCGAGCCGAGCCCAGCGCCGCTTTCAATAAACACTTGGTGGCCACGAGACTGTAATTCAGCTGCAACATCCGGTGTAAGGCCAACCCGATACTCGTTATTTTTGAGCTCTTTTGGTGCGCCTATCAGCATTGTTTTCCTCACAAATAATTGATGATCTTAATTAAGCGGCCAACCAAACCTCTTGTGCCCATTCCTCTAAGCATGGCTTTCCCCATCGTGTTGGGAGGCCAAGTCAATAAGAGAACTTATACAAGATTCATTGGTCTTTTAAAAATTATTTTGATCGCCAAAAATAAACGTTTTAGCTATATTGACTGCATCCTTACGCCATCAAAACTCAAAGTAAATTTTCATGATCCGTGCAGCGCTAAGACGCAAAAAATCAATTGAAAAGCTACAACAAGAAGCCAAGGATCAAGTTACTTTCCGACGCGTATTAGGGCTCTGGCAGTTGGTTGGCATTGGCCTTGGTGGTCTAATAGGCGTTGGTATCTTCATTCTTACTGGCGTTGTTGCAGCAACGCAGGCAGGGCCAGCCGTCGCCCTATCCTTTATAATTGCTGGAGTGGCCAGCGGCGCGGCAGCGCTTTCATACGCCGAGTTTGCAAGCCTAATACCTGTTGCGGGCAGCGCTTATACCTATGCATATGCCGTTCTTGGCGAAGGCGCAGCCTGGATTATTGGCTGGGACCTCTTGCTTGAATATGCGCTCGTCGTCGCTGTCGTCTCAATTGGTTGGTCGGCCTACCTACAGTCTCTCTTAAGGCAACTTGGTTTTTCTCTGCCAAACTGGGCTTGCGGCGCGCCCGGCACAGGTCCAGGACATGAAATTGATATCCTTGCAGCGCTCGGCGCCTTGGGCGTTGCATTTTTACTGAGTGTAAAAATTGAATGGGGCGCACGTTTCAACATGATCATGGTTTTAATAAAAATATTAGCCGTTTTGCTCGTCATAGCCGCAGGAGTTCCATATATCCGCGTAGAAAATTGGCATCCCTTCATGCCTTTTGGCTTTCTTGGCGTCACTGAAGGCGCGGCGATCGTATTTTTTGCTGTTTTCGGCTATGATACGCTGACAACGGCCGCCGAAGAATCGCGCGATCCTCAAAAAGATATACCTCGCGCCATTTTGATTTCGCTCGTCGTCGCTCTCACACTTTATGTAATTATGTCCCTTGTTTTAACCGGGGTCGTTCCGTATGAGACGCTCAACAATCCTGCACCCGTTGCTCAAGCATTCACGACGCTTGGTTTACCCTGGATTGCGTTTATCATCTCCATTGCCGCTGTTACAGGAATCGCTAGCGTCATGCTCGCTTTTCTAATGGCTTGCGCCCGCGTTTGTTTCGCCATGAGCCGAGATGGCTTACTTCCAAACTGGCTCGCCAAGACGCATCCGCGATTTCACTCCCCCTACAGACCAACACTCATTGCAGGCTTAATTACAGCGCTGATTGCTGGATTATACCCAATCAAGGACGTGGCTGAACTCGTTAATATCGGCACCTTATCCGCATTCATCGTAATTTGCTTGGCGGTCATCGTTCTTCGACGCATCAACCCTCACGCCACACGCGGCTTTCATACGCCCTTTATGCCTCTCACCCCAATCATTGGCGCAGCCTTCTCCTTTTGGCTTTTAACGCGCCTACCGTTCGTCGCCTGGATGCGGTTTATACTTTGGATGGGGCTTGGCTTAATCATCTATTTTTTCTACGGACGTAGAAATAGCAAATTAAACCAAAATTATTGACACAACAATTATGAAAGAAATCGCTCTTTAACTATGACCATAAACAATGCTAGCGTAAGTCAATGAGCGCTTGAAAAAGATCGCGTATTTTGGAGAATTACTGTGATGCAACAAAAAATAAAAACAACCATCACAGACTTGATCAAGCTGTCGCTATACGCCTTAGCCGCAATTATTAGTTTCTACCCCCTAACCTTGGCGCAAGCTCAAAATGGCGTCAAAGAGAAATTTGGCGCGTGGGACTATCGCTGTGAAACTGTGCCAGGGGAGCAAGGCCAACAATGTCTCCTCGCGCAAACTGTTCAGGCGGAGGATCGCGCAAATTCATCCCTAGGCGTCGTTATCTTACGACCCAAGGGCGCAAAGGACGGGATTTTCCGTGTCGTCGCGCCATTAAGCGTTTTTCTAATCAATGGCGTCAGTTTGAAAATTGACCAAGTTGATATTGGCCGCAACGCTTTTTTCAGATGTTTCCCTACCGGCTGTCTTTCCGACGCAACACTTGATGATAAATTAATTGATCAATTAATTAAGGGTAAAGTTGCGACGTTGGTGATTTATCTCTCTCCCTTTGAAGGCAATAGACATTTGGTCAAATTGACCGGTTTACGCGAAGGCTACGATAAACTCCGCTAGTCCTTTTGATGATCTTGAGCGCAGAAATAGCCTTTCTCGGCAATCTTATTGTCAACAGATCTTTCGGTTAGCCTATTTTTTGTCGCATTTGGCTTCGTGTTCACATTAACACTCCGTTAACTAATTAAGATTTCAATCACTTCAGAACGAATCCCTTGGATCGCAGTTCGACCATATTCTGCTGCGATAACGACCACGTTCAAAGGAAGGAACCAATGAAAAACTTTAGTTACAACGTCACAATTTCTTTTTTTGGTTTGAGCTCACTCTTACTGACCTGCTTTATCGCTGGCCGCGTTGCCGCATTAATTCTTCGATAGAATACGTTGAGGCTTCATGTTTTTAAGCCATGAGGCCTAAATCATTCCGCAAATCCAGAAAATTAAATAATTTGCGCGCTGACAGGTATTTTCTCGCCCGCCGATAGATTGGCGCAGGTTAGAAATTCTAAAAAATAAAATTCCTTGAAAAACATCAAAAAAATTTCTCTTCAAGAAGCGTCAATTGCGTTAAAAAAAACGCTTGGTTCGTCCAATCTAACTCTGCAAAACTAACTTGAAAGAGATTAAGGCTACCCTGTTGAGCAATGTCTTCAGCTCAATAGATTATGCCGATTTAAAGGGATACATTCAAGATACTAAGTGAGCTAATCACTCAGTTGTATTCACAGCTTAATCAAAAAAAATTGAATTAAAAAAAATTTTCCAGATCTTTTAGCCAGCCCTTTATATTCAGTGAGCACTCAGCCACTCGAATTTAAAAACCACGACCGCTCCCATAGGCCGAGCTGCGACAGCAATCATTTACGCCTTTGCTTGAGTTCATTAAATAAATATGCCCTGCATGCAAAGAATATTTCTATTCGGGCTTAACACTTAATGACACGCCCCCCTAATTGTCCGATAGCTTTTAAAATTTCCATCCTCATCAAATTCTGCGATGTGATGAAGGCATCCCTTCAGACCAGGTATCGGACGAATTTTGGATTTTGAGATCTTATGTTCAGGGGCGCCGCCGACCTCATGCGCTTTCACATGCTCTGCTTGAAGAAGAACAGACAAAAAAGCGATAGCTGACAGGAAAGTCATTGATGCTTTGTGGCAGAGTTTCATAATGAACTTCCTTATTTAGAGAAGATTAATAACAAGGACCGGCGCCAGTTGTGTAACCAATAAAATTACCCCACTGATCATATCGGGGATAATGATGGTAACACTGGTTAGAATTTGCGATTGCCGCTCCCACAACGGCCGCACCTACAGCCGCCCCCGCCAGTCCCGCGCCATAGCCGTAGGGGCGATAGCCCCAACCGCCGCCATAATAACCGCCGCGATAGCCCCAACCGCCGCCCCAGCCGCGACCCCAAGCCTGCGCCGGCGTTGTTGAATAGAAGCTGGCCACTAATATGAGCGCCATAAAGCTCGCTAGAATTGCTATTCTTGATTTAGGCATTGACGCCTCCCAAAGTTCAGGCAGTAGAGTTTGGAGGCTAATGAACAAAATTGCAAGTAGAATACAAACAAGATCCA